>CAIVGO010000665.1 GCA_903905445.1 uncultured Bacteroidota bacterium | reverse complement strand
TTCTACCGCGTGTGTCAATCTGTCGGGCTCTGCCCGTTTCCGCCCTCGGGCAGAGCCCGAATGATCGACGCACGCGGTAGAACCGCGCGCGAGCAAGGGTAATAAGCCACATGATGCGAAATTTTGAGGGACGCATTTGGCGGTAGTGAATTTGCGGGTAGGGGGGAGGTTATTGATCCGTTACGTAATACTTAAATGCCTTTAAAATAATAGACTTGATCAAGAAAAATCCCGAATTTTAGTAAAGACCAAAATTCGGGATGACGTATGTTTACATGCAACTTATTACCACCATTTCAGGTGGCAAAAGCAACTATGGCAAATTCACCGTCCGTGGCCGAGCGGCCGGGTTGGGCTGTTTGGTTGCCGTATTGACAATCGGTTGATTGTCTGTTTTTTGCTTTGGCTGATCACCCATGCTCAAATAAAGCAGAGCGCCCAAGCCAAGGTGTAAGGCAATCGCAAGTGAAATCGCACTTTGGCGACTTTTACGTTCATTTGATTCAGTGTTGTGGCGCATAACGAAGGAGCATTTGATTGGTAGTGGAGTGGTATACTAAGCGCCGCCTGAAAGGCAGCATTTATTGTCGTGCTGAGCGCTGATTGTTGATCATGTTGGCCGAAGGCATACACAAAACGATACAGCGCGAAGTATACCCTAATAACGGTAGCAGTACGAAAAATAGTTTCAAAGGTTACATAAATATTTGTTAAAAAAATAATAACATGCTGATGCCGTCTTGTTTTGCGCATGCTGCCCCTTAAAACAGCCGCACATCCGCTTATTTCATTATGAATTTTGCACGAAATCCTTGACCTTGTCGCGCTTTTGGTATTAAAGGCTTTTAGTCAGGAAAATAATAGTTTTACATGAACGATCAGGAAAAGAGTTACGCGCTGCATGAACAGCATTTCGATCAATACAGCAAGGGGGGCGTGCGGGAGCGCATTGCGCAGAGTTGGTTTACGGAAGGGACCATTGCATACACCCAGGCCCGGCAGCGCGACGGAATTTCTGATCCGATGCTGCTGGCTTATCCGGGTGCAAGTTGGGTAACGGTCGGCGACGGGCGTTATGGTAGCGACGCACATTATTTAGGTACCAAAGGCGCAACCGCTTTAGCCACCGATATTTCGGATGCTTTGTTGAAAGAAGGCGCTGAAATTGGATATATTCAGGCATTTAAGAAAGAAAACGCTGAAAAACTGTCGTTTGAAGATGGCAGTTTCGATTTTGTGTTGTGTAAAGAGTCGTACCACCATTTTCCGCGACCGATGAAGGCCTTGTATGAAATGTTGCGGGTGGCTAAAAAAGGCATTATTCTCCTGGAGCCGGTGGATCCTTACGTTTATCAAAATGTGGTACAGGCCATGTTCCGGGGTTTGATTGCAGGCCTGAATCGACTTGGTATTTTTAAATTATTGTTGGGCCGCGACATTAATCGGGCCACGTACGAGGAAGTAGGCAATTATGTGTATAAAGTTTCCAAACGGGAAATGGAAAAAATCGCGCTGGGGTTGAATTACCCGGTAGTTGCTTTCCGGGGCATCAATATTTACCATTTGCAAGGTTCGGAGAAAGTAGACGCCAAGAAATTTTCCAAGGGAACGTTCATCGTTTCGGTGATGACCGGCTTATTGAACCTACTTTCCTGGTTGCGTATTGCCGAGCCGCAGTTGCTGGCGGTGGTACTGTTTAAAGAAATGCCGAATGCAACCTGTTTGGAGCAATTAAAAAAGGATGGGTATCAGGTGGTTATGCTGCCTAGGAATCCTTATTGGTGATCCCTTTACATATCCAAAAGCCCTTCCGGCAAATCCATCAACACCGTTTTCGCTGTTTTATCCACCGAAACGATCAATTGTGCATTCAGCGGGATGAGCACGTCTTTGCCTTTATATTTTAAAAAAGCCATTTCCTGTTGCGGCATTTCCAGCACTTCATCAATGGGACCTACTTCGCCCAGGGTTTGGTCTGTGATCGTATAACCGGCCATATAAGCATATTCGAGGGTCTCTTCTTCCTCGATGGGCATCAGGCGTTTTGAATCTGGCACCAGGTCTTTTTTACGCAAATAAATCTGCCGCGCTTGCAGCGTTTCGGCCGATTCTTTGGATTTGATGTCTTCTAAAGCAATAATTAGTTCACCGCCCCCGCGCACCTCTACGATGAAATAAGGCACCATGATGGTTTTAATTTCCAGAAAAATGCGTTCGTTTTTCATGAAATCTTCTAAAAAACGCTCCTCAATCACTGCTTTCAGTTCGCCTTTTAATCCGTGGGTTTTTCTGGTGTAGCCGATGTTGATGTATTCTATTTCTGCCATATTTGTCTGCATTGGGGCTGGTTAAAGCCAATACGCTTTTTCAGCGCCTGTTAATTAAAACCTACAAGGGTTTGTTTTAAAATATACCCGCGCTCCGCTTTGTCTTGCCAGGGCTTGGTGCTGCAATCGGTTGGCGCAGGACTTTGGTTGCAGTATTGCGAATCGAGGATCCATTGTTCCCGTTGCACCAATCCCACATGTTTGGCATAGTGTGCACGCGACAACCGGCGCTCGTAGATCGTACTGGCATTCGCTTCGGTAACCACCAGGACTGAATCAAACGCAAAGGAACCAATGTTTTTGGCAACATCCATAGAATCGACGGTGTAATTCCAGTTGCTAAATGGGCGTATCCGTTCGCCTGCAATGTCAATTTCCCGGGTTGGATCAATCCAGTAATTACCATCCCAACGCGTACGTCGATCCAAAGGGAACACCAATTTTAAAAAACGCAGGTTATCCTCCGTGCGCACCGCCTGGCTTTTATTGATGGATGCCGTATTCCGTTGCTTAAAGGCCCAAGGATCATCCAAGCGGCTTTTTTCCGATCGGTCAACCACATACACTAGCGCCCCGGTATTGTCGCGCAAGGTATCGGTAACCATTTCCCGCACCCACGTACGCGCGGAATCCCGACGGATACCACTGCTCGAAGAAAAGTCATAAACAATGCTATCGACGGTATAGTCCACATATTTTCCAATTTTCAAAGGGAAATAAGCGTATTGCTGTGCAGGATCCAGTACATAATCGGCGGTTTTCCGATCGCTACACTGAAATAGACAGCAAAGACCAAGGGCAATAAACAGGATACGGAAATACATAAGTGATCGTTGAGATACGGATTGTTTAGCAGGCAATTTTATCCACCCGCCGGCCATGTCGACCACCTTCAAATTCGGTGCTGATGAAAATACGCACCATCGCTTGTGCCAAAATTTCCGGCACGAAACGGGCTGGTACCGCAATGACATTGGCATTGTTGTGCTGACGCGCCAGGGCTGCCAGTTCTTCGGTCCAGCAAATGGCACAACGAATACCTTGGTGTTTGTTGGCTGTAATAGCCACCCCGTTGGCACTGCCGCACAATAAAATACCCAATTCTGCCTGTCCGTCCTCTACTGCGAGGGCAACCGCATGGGCAAAGTCCGGGTAATCCACAGATTCTAAAGAATGGGTGCCAAAATCTTGTACCATGTGGCCCTGCGCTTGCAGCATGGCAACCAATCCATCTTTATAAGGAAATCCAGCGTGATCGCAACCGATTGCAATTTTCATAAAATTGTATGGTTTAAACGTTTAAGGGATGTTTTGAGCAAGATCCGCGATGTTCAAGAGTGCTTATAGGGTCTTGGCCATTTCCTGCACCAAATGTACCAATCCGTCGACAATAAACTGCACCCCAATGGCAATAACAATGAAGCCCATGATGCGTGCGATGGCATTCAAGCCGCCCGGACCAAACATTTTGAACAAAAAAGGCGCAATACGCAAACAGCCCCACACCATTACGCCCATGCCAATAATCGCTCCAAGGATCATGCCGCGTTCTGCCCACGCTGTATGTTGGTTGTATTGGGTAATCAGGTAGGAAATAGAACCCGGACCCGACAACAATGGCATCGCCAAGGGCGAAAATGCAAGATCGCTGTGGTCTTGGGCGTGTTTTTCTACGTCCTTATCATATCCTCGACGTTTGGCAAAACTACCCGACATCAAGCCAAAGCCGCTAATCAGCAAGGTAATACCGCCCGCAATGCGCAAAGCATGGATGGTAAGGCCAAAAAAGCCCAAAATATAATTGCCTGCCAGAAAAAAGCAGATCAAAATCAGCAGAAAGTAAAATGAAGTCATGAGCGCAATCCGGTTGCGTTCCGCGCGCGGACGGTCGCCCGTAAGCGCTACATACACCGGAATGGCCCCTGGCGGATCCACGATACTAAACAAAGAAAAAAGGGTAGCAAAGAAAAATTCCATAGAAGTAAGGTAGCAAATTGCTGCAAAGGTAGCAAAAAGCCAGGCGAAGGTAAGTCGTAAATATAAATAGGGTGTTAAATCATTGCGATGCTACCCAAAGGCATGAACCGCGTATTTTTCTTGAAAAATCAATGCCAGGGTACCACCATGGAGATCCGAAACCCGGCTAACTGCACCGCCCGTTTATCCAGGTTCCAAAGGTAAATCTTTACAAAATCTGCATCCAAGGCAGGCAAATCAATCGAGGTGCTCTTGAATTGCATGGTTTTCGCCGCATTTGTAGTCATTGGTTTTTCCGCATAATACACCATTTTATCTCCTTTGAAAGCCGCAACCGTCGCTTTTAGGGTTCCGGCAGGTTCCAGGCCCATTTGCCCGTAAAAAAGGATCTTTTGTGGCCCATGCAGCGGCACTTGTTGGGTCAGGAGGTATTCACCACTGTCCTGTTGCAGGGAAGTATCGGCCAAAATTTGACTTTGCTTGCCCAACAGGGCCTCCAACCGCTGTTCGGGCATTAATTCCGGTTTGAACAACAACACCGTGCCATCGGATTTCAAAAAACGCAATTGCGACACGATCGCCGGATTATCCTGCACCACTTCCGATACAAAAAACGTATCCAGGCAAGCAACCAGATCCGGTTGATGGCTGAGTGCGGCTTGTTGGACTTCGGCTTTAGAAGAAAGCAAACAATAACCCTCGCGTCGAATGCCAATCAGCGGTAAATTAAAGGAATAGGCCTCAAAAATCAGCACTTTCGCCTTACCATCGGGATCTACTGCATCGAACATCGGTTTTGCGGCCGCATAGGCATGGTTGGTTTTTTCGGTGGTTTCAAAGCGTTTTGCATTTTGGTAAAATTGCTGAATGGGGGCAGCCCATAAAAAGGCCCCGCACAATAATCCGATTTCAGGCCAAAGCAGCCTTTTGTCCGCAGCATTATGTTCGTTTATCCAAATTACAAAAAGCACCAATGCTGGATAAAAACTATCCAACACATAATAATCATGGTCCCAAAACTGGCGTTCCATGCCCAGAAAGTAGCAAAATGCAATGCCCAATCCAGTCAAGGGTACCCCAATCGACATCGAGGTTTTGGGTAAACGCGGATTCAAAGCGATCAACACCAGGCCAAAAACCAGCCAAACAAGGTGCCAGGGCGAAAACCACACCAGGCCCCATTTGCTAAATATTCCGAACAACGCCTCATACGCTTCCTGAAAAGATGCCGGTGGACGTACACTGCGCAAAAACAACTGCCCATAATGCTGTCCGAGGTACCAATCGTACACCTGCCAGGCAAAAAAAACGGATAAGCCGGTCAGCCAAATGCGCCATTGTTTTCCAGGCGCTTTTTGTTGCCAAAGCAGGCCTGCAAATGCAAATAGCCACAGTATGTAGGGCTTGCGCAACAAGGCCGCCAGGGTGAGTGCAAAGATGACCCAACTTGTTTTTTGATGTTGATAGGCCCAACAGGCAATCAAAAATGCACTAAATGCCCAGGTGGAAGGGATAAAAGCGTTGTTAAAATACACAAAAGTGGGCAGCAACCACACGAAAAGGGTGCGCACAATGGCAGGCAAACGATCTGAAATGCTGGCTGAAGTTGCTTTAGCGATTAAAGCGCGGTACAGCAATATAAAAGCAATCGTACTAACCATCCAACTCAACAGCCTGAAAATCAACGGCTCCGTGCTGCCTGAAACACGCATCACCACCGCACACAACCAGGCGGGCAATGGGAAATCGGAGGAGGTGACCCCTTCCAGCGTTTGCAGGTTGTAGGTTTGGGGCCGGAAAATATTCAGGTGTTGTTCGTTGAACCGCAATGCCAACGCATAATAATCCGACATGCTCCAGGCATGGTGCAGTTCGGGCGGGTGTTGCATATTGGCCCTGTAAAAAAAGACAGATAGCCCCAGGATCAATCCTAACAACACAAACAGGCCTCCATCAAGTTGACGCAGTTTCATAAGCCGATAAAGGTAGCGTAATTCAAATAATTGGCTGGTAAAACGGGGTATATTACACGGTTTCTGATATATTTTGCTGCGATTTAATAACTTTACAGGGCATTCCATATTTTCGCCCTGATTTTAACGTTCTTCTGTTAAATTTTCCTCAAAAAATGAATCCAGCAAATGGCTTGTTTATTACAATCCGTTTGAAAGCATACACACAAAACTTAAATCCTCTTTCACATGAACCTTCGGATTGGCTTGTGCTCCTTCCTATTTTTGGTCGCGACACTTACCTTGCACGCTCAGCAAACTACAGTATACTCCGAAGCCAACCTCTCGTATAAGCGTGGGGTCGACTTTTTTAATCAAAACCTTTACGGATTAGCCCAAAAAGAATTCCGTGCAGCCATGGATATGTTACGTCCGGCCAACGAACCGGAATGGAAATCCCTGAAAACGGATGCAGAATTGTACCACGCAAAATGCGCAGTTCGGCTCGACCTGCCAGAAGCAGAAAAACTGGTGCTCGACTTTTTACGTGAAAACGCACCGTCACCCGTCGCTAGCCAGGCTGCCCTCGAAATTGGCGATTACTATTTCGATAAAAAAGAATACGACAAGGCGCTGACCTATTACGATATGGCGCCCGGTGGTTCTGGCGCAATTGGGGAAGAAATCCAATTTAAAAAAGGCTACGCTTATTTTGTGACCAAACAATTTAGTCGCGCAAAATCAGCCTTCAGCAATTTGAAAGAAAATACCCGCAGCGAATGGTACTATCCAGCCAACTACTACTACGGTTGTTGTACCTTTTTCGAAGGTAAATACGATGAGGCTGCCAAAGCGTTTACCCGCTGCGAACAATCGGAAAAATACAAACAAGCCGTACCTTATTATATTACCATGATCTATGCGGGTAAAAAGCAGTACGAACAGGTAATTTCGTACGGTGGATCCAAGGCGCAAGACAATACAATCAAAAATCGCCCGGAAATCAATCAATTGGTTGGACAGGCTTATTACGAAAAAAAGGAATACAAAAAGGCCTTGCCTTATCTGGAGTTTGCCGCCAACAATGGCGCGCCTTTGCGCCCGGCTGATTATTACCAGTTGGGGTACACGCAATATCAGAATGGTTTTTACAAAAATGCCATTGAAAACCTGGAACAACTCAGCAAGGAAGACAGTCTGCTGGGCCAAAACGGTTTGTACCACCTCGGCGACTGCTACTTGAAAACCAAAAACAAGTTTGCAGCACGCAATGCTTTTGGACAGGCTTCCAACATGAATTTCGATTTGGTGGTGCGCGAGGATGCCTTGATCAACTATGCCAAATTAAGTTACGAACTCAAATACGACCGCGACGCCATTGGCGCTTTGCAACGCATCCAGCCGAATTCAAAGTATTATGAAGATGCCCAAACCCTGATGAGTGAGGTGTT
>CAIVGO010000664.1 GCA_903905445.1 uncultured Bacteroidota bacterium | reverse complement strand
TTGGATTCGTGATTGAAGTATTGGTCATTGCCTTCACCTTCACGCGTTGGTATCGTCATGTGGAAATAGACCGTAATTTTTTAAAGTTGCGGGTTTCGGTAGAGGCACAGGAAAAACAAATTGCGGTGCAGGCTGCCGAGCAGCGCGTAAAAGACCGGATTGCCCGCGATTTGCACGATGATGTGGCGGCCAGTATGTCCGGTATTCGAATTTTAAGTCAGGTAGCAATTCGACAGGCAGCCGATAAAGCACAGCATATCACGCCTTTATTACACCAAATTTCCCGCAGTGCGCAGGCCACCCTGGATGGTCTCAGCGATATTATTTGGGCGATTAACCCCCATGCTGATTATTTAAATGATGTTGCCGACCGTATTCGAGATTATGCGGTGCGCACCCTTGAAGCACATGAAATTGACTATCAATTGGATATATCACGAAATTTGCCTGCATTGGACCTGGATGTAGAAGCGCGGCGCAATATCTACCTGATTTTTAAAGAATCGGTTAATAATGTTTTAAAACACAGTCAATGTAAAAAATTGGAAATAAAGCTCCTGGTTGAAAATGGGTTTATGTCGCTGATTTTGGTGGATGACGGTGTAGGATTTGATATGCACACCGTACAACGCGGTCATGGGCTGGATAACCTGGAAAAACGTGCCAAAGACATCAATGGCAGCGTACACATCGTATCGGCACCGGGCATGGGTACCAGGATTGAATTTCGGTTGCCATTGTCGGAATAGCGGGTATTGCCGGTAGAAGGGAAATAAAAAAGGTGTCACCTCCATGGAGGAGGGGACACCTTTTTTTATTTAGGCAAAATTGATTATTTTTTTTGCTTCCACTCCGCAATCGACTTATCGTTCATGCGTGGGTAGTCAGTGTTGCTGTCAATTTTAGCCAATTCTGTGCTGCGTTCTGCTGCTGCGATCGCGTCTTTGTAGCGACCCAATTCAGCAAGAATGAGTGCTTTTGTGCGCACCATGTAAAACTTCTCGCTTTTATCAAGCGCCATTTGGATCCAGGCCAATGCAACATTGAGGTCTTTCTTTTCTTCCAGGTAGTAGCGGGCAGCCTGGTAGTAAGTCGTTGCTGATGGGCCTTCCATTTGTGATTTGATATCGGCCAATACCTTTGTGTCGGTGTCAACAGTAACTGGAATCACCAATTTGGTTAATTCCCAGCTCATTTCAATATCAGCGCCACTGTTTTTCAAGTTGCTGATGTTGAACGTAAGGGTTTCAACGGTTTCTTTCAGGGCAACAGGTTTTACCATAAATTTAACCGCTACATCATTTTCGGTGAAGTCTTTGCCGGGCACACCCCAAAAGTTGGTGTTTTTATAAAAAATAACGGTCCATTCTTTTTCTCCAGGAATGGTGTACAAAGCATACGTTCCCATCGCAAGTTCGCTGCCATTTACTTTAACTTTGTCGCTGAAAGTTACTTTGGTTGAAGCATTTGCGCCGGTGCGCCACATTTCACCGAAAGGAACGAGTTCGCCGAAAACTTTGCGGCCTTTGGTACTTGGACGAGAGTACTCAATGTCCATTTTAACCAAACCAAACTCCTGGGAAATTTTTCCAGTTGGGCTAGGTGATGGTGTTTTGATTTGAGCAAAGGAAGTGGTGCAGCTCAAAAGGAGCGCAAGGGTTGAAAGGATAATTAATTTTTGCATGATGTTGGTTTATAATTTTGACATTAGAACGTATGAATGTTCTAAAGGTTGGCAAATGTAAACAGGTTTTTGATCTATTTCGGGGCAAACGTATTTGGTTTTGAATGGTAAATTCAGCGTTTTGGTCTAGTTTTGCGCCTTTTTTTGGTTTGAATTGATTAAAAGCATTTTATCCGTATGGAAATCTATTATACATGTTTGCCATTTGAGGCGCTTTCCGGCAGCGAATTATACGAAATGTTGGCTTTGCGGCAAGAAGTCTTTGTGGTTGAACAAAACTGCCCTTACCTGGATTGCGACGGGAAGGACCTAGTTTCCTGGCATTTGTTAGGACGTGATGCTGGCGGTAAGCTGTTGGTGTACACCCGCTTGCTACCCATGGGGGTGTCGTATCCGGCTTATCTTTC
>CAIVGO010000663.1 GCA_903905445.1 uncultured Bacteroidota bacterium | reverse complement strand
GGAACAGCGGGTGATTTTGCAACGGTAGTTGCCTTTGGCGGTTTGATCAACCAAATTTTCTGGCAAACCTCAATTAAATTAGGGTTTTTGATCTTGTTCCAGGTAATCAGGTCCTGCTCGTTTTTGCCATAGGTGCGTGCAATCGCTTTCAGGTTGTCACCGGGTTGTACAATATGGTATCCTTTACCAGGTTGCTCCGGGCATTTGCTAAAATCAAAATCTTCGCGGCTATTGTTTACCTGTTGATTTACCTTGTTTTGAAGGGCAACATCTTCCTTGTTCTGCTCTTTGTAAGGCGTTGGACTCTTTGTATTTGGCTTGGTTGCTGGTGGTGTGTTGCCATAATCAACCCGGGGTGTATAAGGTGAAATAGTGCTACCCGTCGTTTTAGAATTGACGCCTGCGCATCCGGCCGCCAAATAGTCGTCCAAAGGAATGCCATCAACGTTCAAAAGGCGCATATGGTTATTTTCGGCATCACTGGCACTTTTGCCGCTGCGTTCGCTGATGATACCGAGGCCGGGCATAAATTCAAAGTCGGAGCGTTCCGTATTGGTACGGGAAGGTTCGCGGCGGAAAGCATATTCGATGCGGCAATCGCGGAATTTCATTCCGGTGAAGTACACGTACGACGGTGATTTGCCGGTAGCCAGGTTGGTTTCGTTGATGAGTCGGGTTGTGTCGAGTGCAAAAGCATAATTCGGCGCAGTAACCATGTAAAACGCCCCATTGCGCACCACGTAAGTAGCCGAAATGATGGGCATCAACAAAAAGTCGCCATCGGTGCGTGGGTGTACGATATATACGTTGCGGGTATGGTTATTCACCATGTTGAGCAATTCGGCGTTGTTGCGCAGGTCGCGGTAAGTAACGGCACCTTTAGGTTGGGTAGGGGACGTAATTCCTTCATTGGCAGCAGTTAACATAAATGCCTCCGTTGGACTTGGTTTTACCGTGTAACTGTTTATAACCGTACCTTGGTAGGTATATTTATATTCCAGTTGGTCCATAAAATTCGTATTAAACATGATGTAATACGGAGCCTGGGCAAACAGAGAAATCAGATTAAATGAAGCAAGGATGAGAACAAAAGAACGTTTCATAACAAAATGTTTAGTTAGGATTGACCGCATTTTGGAGGCCTTTTTTTGTAAATTGGTAGTTTGCAAAGCTTTAGGCATGCATTGTTCATGCAAGTATAGGCCTAAATCTTTAAAAATTAGATGGTTTATTGTGACTAATTTTGTTTGCGGTGCAAATTTGAGTCAATAACAGTTTATTTTTAAATTTTATTGCAGATTTTGACGCAATTTGTATTGTTTTTTCCGAGCCCAAACTAGGCAGCAGACATTTCTGGCAATAAAATTAAGGAATCATGGTTTAAAATAGATGGTAAGCGCACACAGTGCCTTACTTTTGTCCTATGACAAAACCATTAATTTTAGTAACAAACGACGACGGAATCGTTGCTCCTGGTATTCGTGCTTTAGTGGAGGTGGCAGCAGAACTGGGCGAAATTGTAATTGTAGCCCCTGATGCTCCTCAAAGTGGCAAAGGTCATGCCATAACGATACATGACCCCTTGCGACTCAACAAAGTACAGGTATTTCCAGGCATTGAAGCCTATGAATGTTCGGGCACACCGGTCGATTGCGTTAAACTAGCCAAGCACGTTGTGCTGAAGGGCCGCACCATTGATTTGTGTGTTTCAGGCATCAACCACGGCAGCAATGCTTCTATCAATATCATCTATTCAGGTACGCTTTCGGCTGCCATGGAAGCGTCCTTAGAAGACATTCCAAGTATTGGTTTTTCTTTGCTCGATTTTAGTTTTGAAGCCGATTTTGAACCGGCAAAAGTGTGGATCAAAAAGATCATGCAATATGCGCTCAACAATCCGTTTCCACATGGTAACTTATTGAATGTCAATATCCCCAAGTTGCCATTGGATCAAATTAAAGGTTTCCGAATGTCCCGACAAGCCGAGGCGCGCTGGATCGAAAATTTTGTGGAAGGACGCGATCCAAGTGGTCAACCATACTATTGGTTATCAGGCGAATTCATCAATCAGGATCATGCGGAAGATACCGATGTATGGGCGTTGGAACATGGGTATATTTCGGTGGTGCCTTCGATGCACGATTTGACCAATTACAAGGCGCTGGAGGCGATGCGCGATATTGATCATTTGTAAATCTGTTTTTTTTTAAAAAAATTATGCTCAACCGAAATTTATTATTGACGGGCATTGTCGTTGGCATCTTGTTGCCGCTCACCACCTTTGTATTGCTGTACCAGGTGTTTAACTTGTTGGAGGTAAAAGGCGCGGCAAGTTCGAGCGGTTTGTCGCCCAATTTCCGCATCCGCACCCTGGCGATCCTGGCAATCGCGGTTAATTTGATTCCCCTGAATATTTACCGGCGCAAACGTT
>CAIVGO010000662.1 GCA_903905445.1 uncultured Bacteroidota bacterium | reverse complement strand
TGGCCACTCAAGCTGCAACAACACGGGCCAATCGGCCAATACGGCCAAATCTTGGGTGTCTGGCAGTCCCGCAAGCTGTACCGCATCCAGCTCAAAGAAACGCGCTGCTTCGGCAACGACCGTTACGGGGGTATGGGCAAATTCGCCCACAATTTGGGGCCCTTCCACCCAAGCGCGCATGGCCTTCATGTACATCGGATCCAGGTAGCCTTCGGTGCCTTCTACCAGGTTAAATCCTAAAAACGCGACGGATTTCGCTGCAAAATAACGCGCATCGGTGAGGTTGGTGATGCAGGCGGCTTTAATTATCGGATATCCCATTTCCGGGTTTTAAAAAAGCGAATAATCAGGTACAGCAACAGTCCGGCCGGACCTGTAAGCATGGTGAGTAGGAGGCTGGGGACCAGAAAAATCGGGTGGATTTTCAGTTGTTGGCCATCATGCACCTGCCAAACACCTACCAATAAACAAAAAGAAAGGTAATTGAGCCAGCCCGTCAGCAACATGGATTTGCTGCGAAACAGGTTTTCAAGCCCTGATAAAGACAATAGGTTGCCGCTTTCTTCGGGGTTTGTTAAAAACTGAAACGTAAACCAGGCCGCCGCAAGGAGCAAAATAATGGCGGCTCCAAAGGCGATTTTTTCGGTGTAAGGCCAGGTTGGGGCAAACAAGAGCAGCACCCAGGGCAGAAAAATAAGGATGCTGGCATACCCGTAAAAAATATCGGCAGTAATCATGGTGTTTTTCGTTGTGCGCACAAAGGTACGCGCTTGGCTGGCGTTACCAATCCTTTTTATTGGTTTTGGATTTTGTATCAGGCGCTTGTTCGCGGTATTTGCGGGCATTTTTTTTATCTTCTGGTCCCACAGCGCTTTCCAACAGGCGTTTGGCTTCTTCCGGGCTCATTTTACCGGGCGCCGTTGTTTCCTTTTCCGGGTTTTGGGGCTTTTGCTGTTCGGGTTTGGAGCCTTGGTTCGGCTGCTGCTTTTGGTCCTGGTTTTGATCTTGATCTTGATCCTGCTTTTGATCCTGGTTTTGATCCTGGTTTTGATCCTGGTTTTGATCCTGGTTGGGTGGCTGGTTTTGCGGATCCTGGCCTTGTTTAGGGGGCTGATTTTGCGGTTGATCCTGTTTTTGCTGTTCCAGGATTTTCTTTTTGGCCATCTGCAGGTTCATTTTCGATTGTGGGTCACCCGGACGTAGCCGCAAACTGTTCGAATAAGCATCAATGGCTTCTTTGTATTTCTTTTGTTTGAGGTAGGCATTGCCCAAATTATGCATCAAATCGGCCTTTTCTTGCGGGTTTTTTATGCTGGGCGCCGCTTGTTCGTATTGTTTGACCGCGTCTTCGTATTTTCCTTGTTGGTACAATGAATTTCCAAGATTGTAGTTGGCGCGTTGGTTGTTTGGGTCGATCGTGAGGGCATCTTTGTAGGATTTCCCCGCGTTTTCATATTCCTGCCGGCTATAATTTTTGTCGCCCTTGCGCAAGGGTTCATGGGCCGATTGTGCTTGAAGGGCAAAAACGGCCAGGCTACAACAAAGCAAAAAGATGTTTTTCATGGTATGATGCATTTAAAGGGCCACCCGTTTGCGCCACTGAATCAACATTTCCAGCAAGAGCAGCAGCACACCGGGCAATAAAAACCACTGGTAATAACTTTCATAACTGGAAACCGAACGCACTTCCAGTTCGCGTTTTTTCAAACCATCCATTTCTTTTTTTAAGGCCCGAATAGCGGCATCCCCCTGGTTTACATTAAACGCGCGGCCACCACCGGCAGTAGCCAATTGATTGAGCAAGGCTTCATTTAACGTTGAAATGACCACTTTATCTTCTGCATCGCGCTTGTAACTGCTTTCGCTCACCCCCGGCAAAGGAATAGGACCTCCCTCCGCTGTGCCGACGCCAACCGGATATAATACCATGCCATCCGCAAAGGCCGTTTCTGCTTGTGCTAGCGCGCCTTCCTCCTGGTCTTCTCCATCGGTGATCAGGATCAATGCCCTGCCCGAAGGTTCGGGATCAAACGCATTGGAGGCCAACTTCAGAACAGATTGAATGTTGGTGCCTTTATTCGTAATCAACTCAGGACTAGCACTTTGTATCGATTCGAGCATGAAATTATAATCGGTAGACAAGGGCAATTGCAAAAACGCAGATCCGGCAAAAAAGATCAAGCCGATGCGTTCGCCCTCCAGGGTTTGCACCAGTTTTTGTGCAAAAGCTTTCGATAATTCCAGGCGGTTGGGTGCAACATCCTGGGCCCACATGCTTTCTGAAATATCCAGGGCGATGAAGATATCCGAACTATTTTGGGTCACCTTTTGCATTTTTGCACCGCGTTGTGGATTGACAAATGCAAATAAAAGCAACGCAAGCCCCCCCAGAAATAAGGCGTTTTTGATCCAAAACCGTTGCTGCGAATATCCCGCGATCATTCCTTCCATTTTGCCCGGATCGCCCAATAAACGCAAGGCATTGCTCCGCCAAAACCAATAGTTGAGCAGGAGTAATGCCAGTACGGGCACAATCCAAAGCAGGTTTAAAAATTCGGGATGGTCGTATCGAAACATGGTTGTATTTAAAATGGGTTCAAATTGTTACCGAACGCAGCAATCCCCAGCGCAAGCCCGCCTCCAGGCACAACAAAATTAAGGCCACGCCCAAAAGCCAATAAAACACTTCGGTACTGCGCTGAATCGTGCGGATTTCTATTTTTGTTTTTTCCAAACGGTCAATTTCTTCATAAATACCCGCCAAATCCCGCTCCGAATAAGCCCGGTAAAATCGGCCTTGGGTTGCCTGTGCAATTTGACGCAACAACTCGGTATCGAACTCCATTTGCCGGGGTGCGAAGAAATAACTGCCATCGGGTGCGCGCTGGGCGGGCGACATGACCACCCCTTCTGTTCCAATGCCTACCGTGTACACGCGGATGCCCAAGGTTGCCGCCAGTTCGGCTGCCTGCATGGGGGAAATGTAGCCTGCATTGTTTTCGCCATCGGTGAGCAAGATCACAATTTTACTACGCGACGGACTGTCTTTCAAGCGGTTAACGGCTGTTGCAAGGCCCATTCCAATGGCAGTACCATCCTCCAAACGCCCCACTTCCAAGGCTTCAATAAAGCCCTGCACCACCCGCCGATCGGTGGTGAGCGGACATTGGGTAAATGCCTCGGCCGAAAATGCCACCAGGCCCAGGCGGTCGTAAGGTCTTTTTTCTACAAATTCAATCGCTACCCGTTTAGCCACTGCCAGCCGATCGGGGTCGAAATCTTTGCTGAGCATACTGGGCGAAATATCCAGGGCCAACATAATATCCACCGCATTGGCGTTTATTTTTTGTTCTTGCCAAAGCAATTGTGGACGTGCCATGGCCAAAATTGCCAGGAATAAGGCCGCCCAACGAAACCAGTACAAACTGCCGCGCAGTCGGGCACGCCAGTTGGCGGCACCCAATGCGCCAGCTGGTTGCGGTACGCGCAGCGACAAATCGCGTTGTGTGCGGGTAATCAAGTACCAAACCGGCAATACCAGCAACAACAATAGCCAAATAGGTTGAGCAAGGATCAAGCGTTGGATTGGTTTGAAGGGTGAACAGGGGCGGCTTCCGGCACAGGAATGGTGTTTCTGACCAGGTCAAAAGCCAATTGAAGGGCGCGTTCGTGGTAGTCGGCGGCTGGTGTTGCTTTGGCAAATTTAGCCAAATCGGCCTGCTGAAACAATTCTTGCAACGGGGGAATTAATTCTGTCGGAAAACCAGGGTGCTTGCGCAATTGCTGGATGGTTTCGCCCGATGCCGATTCCAGTGCCGGGATGTCAAAGCGCTCCCGCAAATATTCGCGCACAATAAAGGTTAATCCGGCATAATAGGCCTTCAAATCACCTTGCTGCCACAATTGCTTTTTGCGCAATACTTCCAGTTTCTTTAAGGCCAGTTCGTGGGCAGGTAATTGTACCACCCGACTTTGAATACCTTGCTGTTTACGCCGATTCAATATCCAGTAAATCAATAAAATACACAGTAGTAAAGCCCCAATGCCATATGCCCAAGGCAAATAATCCGTCCAAAGCACCGGCTCTTTATGGATGTCCTTTATTTCGGCCATATCATTCAAATCATCGGGTGCCGGACTTGGAATAACCACCAGGGTAAGCGGATTCGTAAATAAGGTGTCGGCACCTTTTATCTGGATCGGCAGCGGGGGCAACAAAAGGGTATCGGCGTCAAAGACAATGAGGGTGAGGTTTTTTTCCCAGCCCTGGTCGCCCAACTGCCATTCCGATTGCTGCAAAATGTTTTCCTTGGGCAGCACACCGCTCCAGGCATCATAGGCAATGTACAAGGGTTGCCCCACCGATTTGGGGATGCGTAAATGCAACAAAAACGGATTGCCGGTTTCGGCCAGGTTGCTGTCCAGTGCAGCGGTAGCGCCTGTTTGCGCCTGCAAACCGGGTGCGAACAGCAACAAAAGCCCTAAAAAGCAACAAAATCGAATCAATTTTTGCACTGTATAGATTGTTTAGGTACTTCTTTGCTCAAAAAAACGCAACAAGGCGTTGACATAGGAGTCGGTCGTTTGTACACTCAAAAAATCGGCCCCGGCGCGCCGAAACAAAGCAGCCGTTTGCGCTTGGTGTTGGTCGAAACGCTGGGTGTACCCCTGTCGTATGGCCGGGTTGCTGGTATCAATCCAGCGACTTGCTACCGATTCGGGATCTTTGACATGCAGCAATCCTACATTGGGCAACACCCGTTCGCGTGGATCCCAGCATTGCAAGCCGATAAAATCATGCCGCCTGGCCAAAATGCGCAACGGCGCTTCATAGTTTTCCGCCTGAAAATCGGACAAAACAAAACAGACCGTCCGCTTTTTCATCACATTTCGGGTGTATTGTAACGCTGCTGCTAAGTCGGTGCCCTTATCCGATGGCCGCACATTGACCAATTCCCGGATGATGCGCAGGATGTGCTGGCGCCCCTTCTTGGGTGCAATAAACAGCTCCGGCTTATCCGAAAACAACAACAACCCAACCTTATCATTATTTGAAATGGCCGAAAATGCCAAAACCGCGCAAATTTCGGTCAATACTTCCTGTTTCGACAAGCCCGTGGTGCCAAAAAACGACGAACCACTGATGTCAACCAGCAACATCACGGTGAGTTCTCGTTCTTCTTCAAAAATTTTGACATGCGGCGCACCCGTACGCGCCGTCACATTCCAGTCTATGCTCCGAACATCATCCCCAAATTGATACATCCGTACTTCACTGAACGACATGCCCCGGCCCTTGAAGGCACTATGATACCCTCCTGTAAACAAATGGTGGCTCAGACCACGGGTCTTCAGCTCCACTTTGCGTACTTTTTTTAGCAGTTCGGTTGTATCCACAAGAACAAATGCATTGATGAAGAAATGGGTTATTTTACAAATTCCGCTACCGGATGGTCTTTCCGCAAATAAGGCTTCAAATCTGCGTAAGGCACCAACAAATGCTGCTGACCATATACAGGATGAAATAAAGTGCTGAGTTCGAGGCCATCGCGGCGCAAAGCAAACAATGGGAAACCAACTTTATTGATCCATTCGCGGTAGGCAGGGTCGGAAGCAAACTGCCGCATTTTGGGCGATTCGCGTTTCCAATATTCATCCATCCAGGATTTCGCATTAAAACTTTTAACAAACAAATCCGCCAGGGTGATTTCCTTGCCTGTTTTTAAATTAAAATTAAATGATTTGCCCTGCGCATCGGGCGTCCAGGTATCGGTAAAGGTCAAATATCCACTCAAAATATTTTCTGTCCAGCACACGATGTCCGACCAGCAACTGCCTCGATGTGCACTTCGACTGGCGGCATTGAGGGGTTCCTGTTTGGCAGCCACTGCGGTGCGACAGGCACTCATCCAGCCATTCACCTGCTGATCGAGCCAGGTATTGCAAGCGGTGCAGGCGGTACGCGGGTAAATTGCATCGAACCCGGAGCGATAATCGGCATAATCCAGGCATCCAAACACCAATTTGTCCTTTTGGCTAAAGGAAAAACTGCGTTTTTCGCCGCTGCCTACCCAATTGGCGGTAATTGCAGTCGGGTTGCTCAGGTTGCCACTGATTAAACCGCCTGTTTTTCCATTGGGCAACAGTGCTTCCAAATCGTAGGTGCCATCGGTTTTCAATTCGCCTTTCAACGTGTAGGTATTGCGATCGGCTTCAACCCATAAAAAACCTTCCAACGCGCCGTTGTGCATACGAATCAATACCATATCTGCCCGCCCGCCGTTGTACCGGGTAATGTAGCGGCAAGCCCATTTGTTCTCGGCACAACTGGTTACAACCGTTTGGCCCGGCTGAATAATTTCGGCTTCAATACGGCTGCCTAAAGAATTGTTGTTGTTGCTCCAGGAGCCTTCCAGGCGTGTTCCGTTAAATGTTCCCTTTATTTGGCCGGTCACATAATTATTGGCATCGCGTTCTTCCAACACAATTTGATCCTTTTCGAGCGGCCCACTGATTTGAAAGCGTGTTTTGCTTTTGATATAGGTCAGGTATCCTTTGCAATTACGACCATCACTGCCCAGGGCAATATCCACCAGATAGACATCGTCAATGCGGCCTTTCAAGCGTTTAATCCAC
>CAIVGO010000661.1 GCA_903905445.1 uncultured Bacteroidota bacterium | reverse complement strand
GGTGGGGCAAACAATGACGGCCTTTATTTACCAGACCTATAACGGCGTACTGTAAGGCTGAAGCGCATAAAGCACGGGCTTAGAAGGACTTACATCCAAATCAAAAGATGCGGTTTGTATATTGAGCAGGTAGTAGCCGTCGCGTACTTCATTGGGTACAAAGATGAGTTCCGTGATGGTGCTGTGCGCACGTGTTGCAGCCGGGTACTGCCAAAATGCCTTGTGCGCAAGGAGTAGTCCTCCGTCTTCCTCACGATCGACGGAAGGTAAATCGAGCAACAAGTGTTCAATCCCGCATTCTACCAGGTATTCGGCGGCGGCATGGTGCAAATATGGTGGGTTGGCGCCCGAATATTGGGTGCGTTGTTTCAGGGCATCATTGGGCAAGGTACGCAATACGAGGGCCTGTGCTTCGCCGGGCTGGAGCAAGGCTTCCAATTGATCGCGCAGGATCACGCGATCGCCATTTTCTATCTTTTGTGGGTAAATACTGACTAATTTTGCATAAAAGTGGTAAGTACGCAAGCAATCGCCGAGCATGTAAGGCGTTTTTGCGATATGCCCTACACATTCGGTGTGGGTGCCGTTTCCGTGCGGATTGACCTTTATATTAAAAAAATTGACGGGTCCGCCGAGGGCCGTACTGCCCACAAAATCGCCTGCGCGCACCGGATCATATTCGACGGGGGGCGCCCAAAAGCAATTTACCTGGTCGAAACCGGCCCGCAACAGGATGGAAAGATCGAGGGGCTGATCGAGGTCGGCCTGAAACGTTTGGTTTTGGTATTGGAACTGGATATGCATAGAACAAGGCGTATGAGCGGCAAAAATATACTTAAACCAAGATTTAAATGGATTTGAAGGATGGATGGATAAAAATTGATTTTCAATGGATTATAAGCCAGCTGTTTACATAACCTCTTTGCGTTGACAATATAATCCAACCAAAACGCCCTGCTCTTTGTTCGTACGTTCAAATCCTGTCTAAAAACAAACGTGTATGCACCCATCCATCCGGATTGCCCATTTAGAAGCGCCCTTTGTATACCGCAGCATGGCCGAGATCGAAACGGCGCGCACGCAGCATACGGCACCTGATTTGCCCCATCGGCATGATTTTTTTACGATTATTTTGGTAAAAAATGCGTTGGGAAGCCATCAAATTGATTTTCAAACCTTTGATTTACAGGATAATACCTTATATTTCATTGCTCCAGAACAGGTGCATCATCTAGCTGTGGACGCGGGCACTGATCCGATTGGACACGTGTTGATGTTTACCCGCGATTTTTTACAACAATACAGTTTAGGGCCGGATGGCTTGCATGGGTTGGAGTTGTTTTTTAATTGTGATGAGGCGCGGCCGTTAGCACTTGAAACAGAGGAAATGGCCGTTTTGCTGGATATTTCCTCAAAAATTGCAGATGAACATAATACCTCCCGCGTGTATCGTTGGGAAATTTTGGGTGCGTTTTTAAGTTTGTTGTTGTTGGAAAGTAGTCGGATGAAGTTGGAAAAGCAGCAGCATAATGTGCAATTGGGACATCGCGCTTCCGAAATTGTGCGCAGTTTTAAAAATGCCGTGGAGCAACATTTTCAGGAATGGCATTTGGTCGTGGATTATGCACAGGCGCAGCATTTGAGCAGCAATTATTTGAATGAAGTCATAAAATCAGAAACGGGCAGTTCGGCCAAAGACTGGATACAACAGCGTTTGTTGCTGGAGGCCAAACGCCTTGCACAGTACTCCGATATGCCAGCCAAAGAAATTGCGTTCGCCTTGGGTTATGAGGATGTGGCCCATTTTAGCAAGTTTTTTAAAAATTTGGAAGGACGTTCGTTTTCAGAATTCAAAAACGGATTAAGAAAAACAGATAAACCATGATTTATACAACAAGTAGGATAATATTTACATCGTATTTTTGACCGAACAAGTTCAATTTTGTACCATAAAAAAAGCAACATGCAACTCACCCGAATTTACGCCGATGCTGCGGGCGAATCCCATTTTGAAACCGTTGACATAGCCCTGGAAGCCAAGGGTATCGTAGGCGATTTATCCGAACCGATGCCCGCCGATTCAGTTATTTTTCGTGAAAACGAGCCTGGTTACGATTGGGATTTTCACCATGCACCTGCCCGGCAATTAATTATTCTGCTGGATGGAGCAATCGAAATTGAAGTGAGCGACGGTGAAAAACGCTCATTTTCGGGCGGGGATGTGCTTCTGGTAGAAGACACCTGGGGCAAAGGCCACCGCACCAAAAATACGTTGCCCATACGGCGGCGTTCTATTTTTATTCGACTTTAATAGTCTTTCAATCAACACCTTATGGAAACAAAATCGCTTGTTCAGGGCATTCACCATGTGACGGCTACCGTGCGTGGCGCGCAGGAAGATTATCACTTTTACACCCAGGTGCTCGGTATGCGGCTGGTGAAAAAAACGGTCAATTTTGACAATCACCACGTGTATCATTTTTATTACGCAGATCGATTGGGAACGCCTGGCACTATTTTTACCACCTTTCCGTATGAAGGCCAGCCCAATGTGCATACAGGGGTTGAGGGTACAGGTATGATTATCACCACGGCCTTGTCGGTGCCGGAAACTTCCCTGCCTTTTTGGGAAGCTCGCCTGCGCGCACAGAGCATTTTGGGGACCCATGGAATCCAATTTGGCCGGCCATTCATCTGGTTTCGCGATCCGGCGGGGTTACAAATCGCGTTGATCGGTGATGAACAGGATGAACGCACGCCCTGGCAGGACCCTTCCTTGACGGACTTCCCGGCTGCGCATGACCCCAGCGGACAATATCCCAAAGGC
>CAIVGO010000660.1 GCA_903905445.1 uncultured Bacteroidota bacterium | reverse complement strand
TGGTGGTGGTGATTTTGGCAACCCAGGCGGCCGTTTCCGCATGAAAGACGACGATGGTGATGGTATTTTCAGCATCCAGATTGAACGCCAGCGCGGCTACAGCACTTTTTATGATTTTGCCAATGGCGCTTGTCCGGATTACTCCTGCAAAGAAAATATTGCGGGTCAGCCATGTGCTATTCCTACCAACTACAACGACCGTTTCCTGAATCCGGTAACCCAGGATACCGTAATTGCTACATGTTTCGCATCTTGTGCAACCAATACCGATTGTACCATTGGCACACAAAACCTGCCTTTGGATGCCAATTGGATTAAGGTACAACCAAGCATCGCAACTGATCAAGTGCAAGTACTGTTCAGCCAGGCTATTCAGGGCAATTTGTTCCTGCGCGTATTGAATGCAAGCGGTCGCGAAATGTACCAGGCGCGTTACAGCAACCAGACGGAACAACTGCAACTTGAAACTGCCAACTGGCCTAAAGGCATGTACACTATTTTTGTACAAGATAATGCCCGGGTAAGCAATCGCAGAATCATCAAGTTGTAGTACTTTTCATTTTTTTTAAGTAAAATTCTAACCATGCGCAAACCCATTTTACTCTTTCTGCTATCCTGCTTGTTGCAAGCAGGCCTTTTCGCGCAAACTGCCGTGAGTGGCCGCATCACCGACAAGAATGGTGAGCCCCTTATTGGTGTTACTGTGGCCGTTAAAGGCACCACTACCGGTACATCCAGCGATGTAGCTGGCCGATTTAAAGTACAAGTACCCAGTGCTGATGCGGTGTTGGTTTTTGCCTACACCGGCTATCAAAACAAGGAAGTTGTGGTAGGGAATCAAACTACCCTCGACATTCAGTTGGACGAAACAGCCTCCCTCATCAATGAGGTGGTGGTCGTTGGTTATGGCGCTCAAAAGCGCAGCAATATCAGCGGCGCGGTATCGACCATTACTTCTGAGGAAATCAGTGAATTGCCGATTTTACGGACAGAACAAGCGTTACAAGGCCGCACCGCCGGGGTACAGGTTACCCAAAACAGCGGTTCGCCTGGTAGCGCGCTCACGGTACGCGTACGCGGAACCGGCACCATCAACAATTCGGACCCACTCTATATTGTAGACGGGATTCCGGTGGATGGACTGGACTTTTTGAACCCGAACGACATTGAAAGCATCAACGTACTGAAGGATGCTGCTTCTTCGGCCATTTATGGTGCGCGGGGTGCAAACGGGGTGGTGTTGATTACAACCCGTTCTGGCAAGAAAAACCAGGAAGGAAAAATTCGCTATGAATCTTATTTCGGGGTACAGAGCACCTGGAAAAAAGCCAACCTGCTGAGTGCCGAGGAGTATGCCATTTTGAGCAATGAAGCACACATCGCTGCCGGGGTGAAACCTTTACCCGAGTTTTCGAACCCGTCGGCTTTGGGCCAGGGCACGGATTGGCTGGATGCCTTGTTTACGACTGCGCCGATGACCAGCCACCAGATCAGTCTGACTGGCGGCTCTGATAAAAGCACCTATTCTATTTCGGGCAATTATTTCAACCAGGAAGGAATTGTAGGGGGCGACAAAGCCGCTTTTCAACGCTACACGGTGCGCGTAAATGGCACGCATGAAGTAAAAAAATGGTTGAATATTGGTACCAACGTGGGTCTCACAGCCCTTACACGCAACGGATTGGCCGAAAACAATGAGTTTACCACCCCTTTGGTGCGGGCACTCAATATGGATCCGGTGACCCCGATTCGCAAGGCGGATGGCACGTTTGCCTATTCGCGCTACTCGGATACGGACATTACCAACCCGATCAATGCTATTGAGCAAACCCATGATCGTTGGCGTTCTAACCGCTTGGTGGGTTCTATTTTTGGAGAGCTGACTTTGGCGCCGGGCCTTACTTTCCGTTCGGCTTATAGCGTAGATGCAACGTTTGCAAGTCAGGGTATTTTCTTCCCACGCTTTGATTTGAGCAACGACCCCGTATTGAGCGATGCACCGGCGGGCGAAAAACGCCTGATCAACTCAGTGGTTAAAAACGACAATACCTGGCGCAACTGGCAATGGGAAAACGTACTGAGCTACCAGAAAACATTTGCCGAAACGCATGCTTTTAACTTTACGGCAGGTACCACGGCGTTGTACAATTTCCATGAATACTCAGGCGGGGCCAACACCAATTTGCCCTCCAACGACCCGGATGATGCGTATATTTCCAATACCATCGACCCGATCACTTCACAAAGTGCTTATGGTGGTGCCGACGAATCGGCTCTGAATTCTTATTTTGGTCGTGTAAACTATGCTTACGACGATCGTTATGTGTTGAGTGCGGCTTTCCGGATGGACGGATCTTCCCGCTTTGGTGCTAACAACCGATTTGGTTATTTCCCTTCTTTGTCTGCGGGCTGGATTGTAAGCCATGAAGGTTTTTGGAAAGGCGATTTGATCAACTTCCTGAAATTGCGCGCTAGCTGGGGACAAAATGGCAATGATAAAATTGGTAACTACAGCTTCACCACGGTGGTAAACTCTGGCCAGAACTACACCTTTGGTCCAAACCAAACCATTACCAACGGCAGTGTGTCTTTGCGGGCTGCCAACCCCGATTTGCAATGGGAAACCATCACCCAAACAGACTTTGGGGTAGACATGGAGTTGTTTCAAGGCCGCTTTAATTTTACAGGCGACTACTACATTAAGAATACCTCCGATATGTTGTACGCCGCGCCGGTACCTTTAACGGCGGGCACCGAAGCACCTGTGCGCAATGTGGCCAGTGTAACGAACAAGGGCCTCGAATTGGCGCTCAACTACCGCAACCGCGACCGGGCATTCAAATACAGTGTGGGCGGCAATATTTCTTTTGTAAAAAATGAAGTAACCAGCCTGGGCGATGGTGGCGAACCCGTTTTTGCGGGCCGCGTACAATCGGCCAATGCAAGTGTGACGAAAACAGAAGTAGGTCAGCCCATTGGCGCGTTTTTCGGCTATGTAACTGATGGCATTTTCCAAACCCAACAGGAAGTAAACGAAGGTCCGTTCCAAAACGAAGCAACTGCACCCGGCGATATCCGGTTTAAAGATCAGAACGGCGACAAAATTATTGACGAAAACGATCAGGTGTACATCGGTAATCCTGCGCCTAAATTTACATATGGTGCAAATATCGACTTCGAATTCAAGGGCTTCGACCTGGGTATTTTCTTGCAGGGCAGCCAGGGCAACGATATTTACAATGCAACCGTGCGTTACGACTTTACCTACGTGAACCGTCCGGTATCTGTACTAAACCGTTGGACGGGCGCGGGTACATCTGAAAGCGAACCACGGGTGAATTTGAGCGATCCGAACCAAAATGCGCGGGTAAGCAACCGTTTTGTAGAAGATGGTTCTTATTTGCGGGTAAAAAATGTACAATTGGGCTATAGTTTGCCTGCCTCTTTGCTGAAAAAGGTAAAATGCGACAAATTCCGTTTGTATGTTTCTGCACAAAACCTGTTTACCTTTACCAAGTACACCGGCTTGGATCCAGAAATTGGCGCGTACAATGGTGCCCTGGAAGCAGGCATTGATCGCGGTTTTTATCCGCAAGCGCGCGTGTGGCTGGGTGGTGTAAATGTCATTTTTTAACGATGCTTTTTAAAAACACAACAATGAAATTTTCAAAATTAGCAATGCTCCTGGCGTTGGTATTGTGTTTACCCATCGCTTGTCAGAAAGACTTCCTGGACCGCAAACCCCTCGTGGGCGCTTCGGAAGAAAACTTTTACCGCAATGCCGAGGATGCCGTTGCATCTGTGAATGCGGCATATGCGGCCCTTCAATTCGAAATTTCTCCTGCTGGCCATTTCCGCTGGTTTTGGGGCGATATTATGTCCGATGATTCCAATAAAGGGGGGTCGGGCGACAATGACGCCAACGAATTGCTGCAATTGGAAACCTTCAAAGGTCCAACCAATACCGACTTGTTGGAAGCAGAATGGTTAGCCGATTACGAAGGTATTTACCGTGCCAATACGGTGTTGGAGCGTGTACCTGCTATCAACATGGATGCGACGTTAAAAGCGCGTATCCTGGGTGAGGCTTACTTTATCCGTGCCTGGTTTTTTTACAACCTCGTAACGGTATTTGGCGGAGTTCCTTTGGCCGACCACGTGTTGGCGCCCAGCGAGTACAACCTCCCGCGCGCAAGTGCTGACGAGGTTTGGGCTTTGGTAGAATCTGATTTGCGCAAATCCGTTGCTGCACTGCCTTTGCGCAGTCAATATGCGGCTTCCGATTTGGGGCGTATTACCAAAGGCGCTGCACAAGCATTGTTGGTAAAAACCTTGCTTTGGGAGAAAAAATGGTCGGAAGCGCAAACCATCGCTGAAGAAATCGTGGGTTCCAATGAGTATCAATTGGTATCCAACTATGCCGATATCTTCACCCAGGCGGGCGAAAACAACACAGAATCGGTATTTGAAATCCAGTATATGAACGCTTCGGGCGGTAACTGGGGTAAAAACAACGCCAACGAAGGCTCATTTACCAATGTATTCCAACGGGCGCGCGGTGCTTTCGGCGGTTACGGGTTTAACCTCCCAACCGATGATTTTGTCGCTGAGTTTTTCAAAGAAGGCAGCGAAGATCCACGCTTGAAATCAACCGTTTTCCGCGTAGGAGATGCGATGGGCGATCGCGGCATCTTTACCCTGGATGCTACCGGTGGGTTCCCGCACAAGTATTATGCAAAAAAATACTTCAACAACAAATCGGAAGAAGCACCTTTTGGCGATCCAAACCCCAATGGCGATTCGAACGACCGCGTAATCCGTTACTCGGATGTATTGTTGATGCATGCAGAAGCCGCACAACACAATGGCAATGAAAACGCCGCACGCCAGTCGCTCAACCTCGTACGCAAGCGCGCGCGTGGCGCCAACAACGCCATCTTGCCCGATGTAACGGCAAGCGGCTCGGCACTTTTGGATGCGATTTACCATGAACGTCGGGTTGAGTTGGGTTTGGAAGGACACCGTTTCTTCGACCTCGTGCGCACAGGTCGCGCACAATCCGTGTTGGGTGCTTTGGGCTATGTAGAAGGTGTACATAATATGTTCCCAGTGCCTTTGTCTCAAATACAGGCAACCAACAATGCCATCAAACAAAACCCAGGCTACTAAACCATTTACAATCAAGCAATTGTATGAAAAAGATAAGTTTTTTCTTTGCGCTGATGCTGTTCATTGCTGCCTGTGCACCGTATGAACCCGGCGATATCAGTCTGCCTGCTTTGCCAGCGCCACCTGCGTTTTCGATTACTTTCGTTAGCGGCGATTCGAATCGGGTGGTTGTGACAGACAATTCTACGGGCTATTTCGAACGCCTTTGGGACTTTGGAGGCGGTATTCCTGCCAAATCTGTCCGTTCACTCGACACCATTTTTTACCCAACTGCGGGCACCTACACCGTTACTTTGTATGGTTCAGCACAGGGTGGCGCGGGCACTGCTCAAACCGTAAAAGTGGTGAATATTACGAAAGACGCCACCGCACAATGCGATCCGCAAGTGGGTTTGCTGACCGGCGAGTGTGAAGCACCGGGCAAATGCTGGACCCTCTCCCCCGTGGCAGGCGCCGTTCGGGTAGGTCCCAATCCGGGTTCGTCCGAATGGTACACTTCTCCAGTCAATGGTTTGCAAGCGGCCCAGTATGACGACCGTTTTTGCTTTTA
>CAIVGO010000659.1 GCA_903905445.1 uncultured Bacteroidota bacterium | reverse complement strand
CCGGGAATTAGGATCCAAGGGCAATTTGAAGCCAAAATCGGATTTTACGGTATGCACCGTGCCAATTGCGCCCGATTCCGCCAGTTCGAGCGCCCGCTGAAACGAAGGCATAAAGCAGGTCCACAAGGCCTCCATCAAAAACACCTGATTATGGTGTGCCAGCTCGATCATTTTCCGAGCCTCATGGGCATTCATGGCGAAGGGCTTTTCGCAGAGCACCGGAATGCGGTAACTCAGGCACAACATGGTGCACGTAAAATGCAAGGCGTGGGGTGTAGCGACATATACAATGTCCAGATCGGGACATTCCACAATTTCCTCATAGGTGCCATAGGCGTGGGGAACATCATATGCAGCAGCAAAATCTTGCGCACGTTCGAGGGAAGCCGAAGCGACGGCGTGTAAGCGGGCATTGGGCAGCAGACGCAAATCGTCGGCAAATTTGCGGGCAATTTTACCCATGCCAATAATGCCCCAATTGTAAACTCGTTCCATGCTGTGAAGTTATGGGATTTCTAATAACTCTCCACGAACACAGTCCATAATTTCAAAAAACAAGGTCAAAATTTCAAAAAACTGCTAATTCAATACATAACAAATTATTTTCCGGGTAAAATGTTGAATTCAATAGCAATACTACGTTAATTTGCCTTCGATTTAATCCGATTTATTAACCAGTCAAATCTTTTTTATGAAGAAATTGTTAACAATGCTGCTTTTCGCATTGGCTACGGGCACCGTCATGGGCCAGCGTACCATCAGCGGAAAAATCTCTGCCCCCAATGGTGAAGCGCTGATCGGTGCCACTATTGTTGTGAAGGGCACTACCGTTGGCGCCAAAACGGATCTCAATGGCGATTACAAACTCAATGTATCAGAAGGCGCTACCACCTTGGTTGTAACTTATTCCGGTTACAAAACCACGGAAGCGACCATTGGCGCAAGTAACGTTGCCGACATTGTGTTGGAAGAAGGCCTGATTTTGCAAGAAACCGTGGTCACTGCTTTTGGTGTCAAAAAAGACAAAAAGCAACCTGGGTTATGCGGTCAGTGAAATCAGTTCGAAAGACCTGACCACCGCACGGGTAACCAACGTAACCAATGCCTTGAATGCCAAAGTACCGGGTATTCGCATCAGCGGTTCGGGTGGTTCCTTTACGGGTTCGAGCATCATCATTCGGGGTTACACCACCTTTACAGGAAGTAACCAACCGCTTTTTGTGGTAGACGGTGTTCCGATCGACAACAGCGGTGGTGATACCCCGTTGCAGAGCGGCCCGGCCCTTTCGAACCGTGCCATCGACTTGAACCAGGAAGACATTGAAAGCATCAGCGTATTAAAAGGTGCTGCGGCAACGGCCCTCTACGGTTCGCGTGCAGCCAGCGGTGTAATCCTGATTACGACGAAAAAAGGCAAAAGCGGTCAAAAAAATTCAATTACCTACAATGCCAACTATGCATTTCAAGAGGTAAACCGCATTCCCGATTATCAAAATGAATACGCACAAGGTTCTTTGGGCGCTTTCAACCCGGCTGCGATTTCTTCTTGGGGACCACGTATCAATGGCCAGCAAGTACCGCTGCCTAGCGATTATCGCAACAAACTGGTTAGCCCGAATGATTCGGTATCACTCGCCGCTTATCCAGATAACGTAAAGGATATTTTCCGTCGTGGCAGCAACATGCAGCACAACCTGAGTTTTCAAGGCAGCAAAGACGCAAGCACTTACCGCTTGTCGCTGGGTTACCTTAACGACCGTGGTGTATTGGACAACAACAACCTGCAACGTTATAATGTAGGCTTGAACGCTTCTACCGAAATTACCAGCAAACTTACCGCTGCCATTTCGGTGAACTACAGCTACAACAAATCAGAACGTACCCAGCAAGGTAACCAGCTGTCGAACCCCTTGTTCCGCTCTTGGTTTACCCCACGCAGCTGGAACTTGTCTGGCCTGCCTTTTGAAAATGCAACCGGCGGCCAATTACACTATGACGCTGCCGTGGACAATCCGTACTGGACAATCAAAAACAACCTGTACAATGATTTGACGACCCGTGTTTTTGGTAACTTCAGCCTGCGTTACCAGCTTACCAACTGGTTGAGCGCTGAATATCGCCTCGGTGTAGACAATTATGCCTTCAAATACAGCGGTTATGACCAATTGGGCGCACGTGGCGGCGCGAATACGGCTGCCAATGGACAAGGCGGTATAGTAGAAGGTATTGGCTTGCAACGCACCCTGAACTCCTACTTCACCTTGAATGGTACGAAACAACTTACCGACGACCTTGCCCTGAATTTTGTATTGGGCCAGGAAACCGTAGATGATGTGAATAATTTCAGCCAGGTGATTGGCCGCGGTATTACCGTACGCAATTTCCGCAACCTGAATGCCAATACAACCACCTTTGTACCGAGTTTCAGCACCAGCCAAGGCCGTATTATTGGCGTGTTTGGTAATGTAACCACTTCTTTCCGCAATGTTGCGTCACTTGACCTTTCGGTGCGGAATGACTGGAACTCTACCTTGTTGTCAGGTAACAACTCGTATTTGTACTACTCTGCAGCAGGTACGTTCAACCTGACAGAGGCCCTGCCTGTGCTCAAATCACGGTTCCTGAGCCTTGCTAAGTTGCGCGCCAACTACGGCCGTGTAGGCCGCGCGAGCCTGCGTTACGCAACAGACTCTTATTATGTGACCGCCAATCCGGCCGACGGTTTTGGTCCAAATATCCAGTTCCCATACAACGGTTTGCCGGGCTTTACCCTGTCTAACACGGCGGGTAACCCGAATTTGAAACCAGAGTTTACGGCAACGACTGAAGTAGGCCTCGACCTTTCTGCACTGAATGACCGCATCAGCCTGGAGTTCACGTTGTACCAACAGAAGTCTACCCAAATCATTTTGAGTGTTCCTAATTCGCCAACAGCCGGCATTTCAGAAGTTGTGTTGAATGCAGGTAGCCTCAAAACAAATGGTATCGAAGTGGGCTTGACCCTCACACCGATCAAAACAAGCAAAGGCTTCTGGTCTTCTACGTTCAACTTTACCCAGTTTCAATCGACCGTTGAAGAACTTGCTCCAGGGGTGGATAACATCTTCCTGGGTGGTTTCGTAACACCAAACATTCGCTTGGTAGAAGGCGATGCTTATGGCCAGGCTTACGGCAGTGCTTACCAACGCGATGCACAGGGCCGCCTGTTGCTCAATGCAAATGGTTTGCCGCTTCCAACCGCCAACGTGCAGAAAATTGGCAACCCAAATCCTGATTGGACCCTGGGTGTAAACAACAACATTACGTATCAGGCATTTTCGCTCAATTTCTTGTTGGATATCCGCAAAGGCGGCGATCAATATTCGCGGAACCTGGCCGACTTGCGCCGGAATGGCGCGGTAGCAGAAACTGCTGAATTCAATCGCCTCAATGAAGATGGCATTACGGTGGGTACCCCTTACCGTTTCGATGGTGTATTTGCACCAGGCACGCCCAACGCTGGCCAAGTGAACGAAGGCGCAGTTGAAAAACGCGTTTCTGCACAGGACTACTGGGGTAATAGCGGCAGACACGTTGCTGCAGAAGGATTTATCTATGACATTTCCTGGTTCCGCGTACGGGAGGCTTCCTTGACCTTCTCTGTGCCGAAGCGCATGCTTACCAAATCATTCCTGGGCGGCCTGGATATTAGCATTTTCGGACGCAACCTGTACCTCTACGCACCAAACTATCCGCACCTGGATCCAGAGCAAAATGCCTTGGGTATCAACAACGCGCAAGGCCTTGAATTCAATGCCCTGCCACAAACACGGAGCTTTGGTGTCAACCTGCGCGCCACACTTTAATCTGGTTAAACGCAGCGTTTAATATAACACCCAAATGCCATTTTTTTTCACACATTTAACAAAATCAGGGATTTATGAAAATCAATAAATTCTTTAAATATACTCTTTTTGTTGTAGGTGTTTCTTTGCTTGCTTCTTGCAAAGATTTCCTCGACATTAACCAGAGCCCCAATGCAGTGGTGGATGCACCGATTGAGCAATTGCTTACCTCGGCTACAACTTCTGTTGGCTTTTTTGGTGGCTCCGACCTGCACCGTTACAGCGCATTGCTTGCGCAACAGTTTTCTGGTCAGGGACAAGGTGCAACCACCCAAAACCAGGAGTATGAGCGCTACAACATCCAGGGTTCCGACCTCAACAACGTATGGAACTTGATGTATGCGACCATCCTCAGCGATTTGGAACTCACCATTCAAAAGGCCAACACAGAAGGCAGCCCGCACTATGCAGGGGTAGCAAAAGTGTTGAAAGCCTATATGTTTCACCTCATTGTGGATGCCTGGGGCCGCGCGCCTTTTACCGAAGCGTTGCAGTTTACAGAAAATGTAAAACCAAACTTTGACAACGGTGCCGACATCTACCGTGCCCTGCACAACATGTTGGACGAAGCCATTGTGAATTTGAATGCAACCACTTCTGTGAAATCTCCGGGTGCAAACTCTACGATTTACCCAGGTGCATACGCTGCGTCCAAACCACGTTGGATCAAATTGGCCAATACCTTGAAATTGCGCTTGTACCTGCACGAATCTAAAAGCAACCGCAACACAACGATTCAAAATATCACTTCGCTGATTGCTTCGGGCGCTACTTTTATGGACGCAAATACGGATAACTTCCAGATGGCGTTTATCAACGAAGCCCGCAAACAAAATTCGATTCACCAGTTTGAACTTGACCGTGTTAACCAGTTTTTCCCGAATGCAACCCTGGTTGATCTGATGAATTCAAAATTCGATCCTCGTCGGCCGCGTTTCTTTACACCGTTCCCATTCACCCGCCCGTTTGATGCCGCCAGCTTCACTGGCGCAAAGGGCGGTGATGCACCGTCTGTGAAGTACTCGCGTATGCACACCTACCTGCGTGGCGATACAACCAATGCGGTAGCAGTGGTACCTCAAGCCGATGGTTCGATCAAAAACACCGACTACACCTATAATGGTACTGCGCCGATCCGCATGCTGACATTTGCCGAATACAACTTTATTCGCGCAGAAGCAGCCGTATATGGCGCAACCGGCGATGCTGAAGCCTTCTACCAGGCGGGTATTCGCGCTTCCATGTCGGCAGCAGGTGTACCAACGGCGCAAATTGATGCCTACATCGCTGCGAACGGCTCCCTGACCGGAACAGAAGCAGAAAAAGTACGCAAAATTATTGAAGAGAAATTTGTGGCCAACTACGGCGTAGTAATGGAACCTTGGACCGACTGGCGTCGTACCGGTTTCCCCGCTATTTCAGCGCCAACCAATGCCCTGTTTGCTACCACACCCCGTTCTTTGTACTATCCACAAGTAGAAATTGACTTGAATAACAATGCTCCAAGTCAAAAAGCGGATCTGTCAGAACGCGTATTTTGGGATGTTCAGTAATTTGATGGTTGTTTAGTTGATATAACAGCCGTTGTGCCGCGCGCGCAACGGCTGTTTTTTTATAAATATCTTTTAAAACAAACCCCTCCTCAACATTCTGAGCGATTCCGTGTTTGGAAACCCGTACGCAATCGACATCCCTGTTTTGTTCTATTTTTAAGTTTTTTCATCATGAAAGTTGCCGTTATCCGAAAAGCGCATTTCAATGCTGCACACCGTTTGCACAATCCCAGCTGGTCTGATCAAAAAAACCAGGAAGTTTTTGGCCTTTGCAACAACCCCAATTGGCATGGACACAATTACGAATTGGAAGTAAAAGTAAGCGGCGATATTGATCCGGAAACGGGCATGGTGATCGACCTGGGCTGGTTGGCCGACCTGATCAAGCAGGAAATTGAACTGCGGTTCGACCATAAAAACCTCAACCTGGATACCGTTGAATTTCGCGACCTCAACCCGACGGCCGAAAATATGTGTGTGGTGATTTGGCAAATTTTGCGCGCAAAACTTCCTGAAATACTCGATTTGCACATCCGACTCTACGAAACGCCGCGTAACTTTGTCGAATTTCCAGCCTAAATCCATTTGTATGTTTACTGGTATCATTGAAGCCCTGGGAACGGTCCGCAACATTGAACAGGATCGCTCCAACATAACGTTTACCATTGAAAGTCCGATTGCGTCGGAACTCAAAATTGATCAAAGTGTAAGCCACGATGGCGTTTGCCTTACGGTTGTTGCCTGCACGCCCCACCACCACGCGGTCACAGCAGTGGCAGAAACCTTGCAGCGGAGCAAACTGGGATCTTGGGAAATCGGCGGACAAGTAAACCTAGAACGGTGCATGGCCCTGGGCGACCGACTTGATGGCCATATTGTGCAAGGACATGTGGATACGGTGGCGCGTTGTACGGAAGTGCTGGAGCAAGGCGGTTCCTGGAAATATACGTTCAAATTTGATACAATGCCCGACCAGGTGCTGGTGGACAAAGGTTCTGTTTGTGTAAACGGCGTCAGTTTGACTGTAGTAGCACCCGGCGCTGATTATTTTTCGGTGGCCATTATTCCGTACACCTGGGAATTTACCAATTTCAAAAACCTCCGCGCGGGCGAACGGGTGAATATAGAGTTTGATATTATTGGAAAATATGTGGCGGCACTGGCCCAGCGGCGTTTGCAAGTAAATGGATAAATCGCTGCAAATTATATGGCCCCAGGCATCCGAACGCAAAGCATTTCTGGATGCTGCCGTGGCCCGCTACAACCGCGCCGACTTTATTGCCGATGATCCGATTTCGGTGCCCCATCGTTTTTCGGGCCTGCAAGACCGGGAAATCATTGGCTTTTGGGTAGCCATGCTGGCCTGGGGCAACCGCAAAAGCATTATTCAGAGTGCCAACAAACTCTGCGCCTTGATGGATGATGCGCCCTACGACTTTATCCAAAACCACCAGGAATCCGATCGGGCGCGTTTTTTATCCTTCAAACACCGCACGTTTCAGTCCCTGGATACCCTCTATTTCCTGGAGTTTTTTCAACAATATTATCGCAAACAGGCTTCCTTGGAGCATGCATTTGCCCGGCATCTGCACGCGGATGATCCTACAGTGGAAAATGCGTTGGTTGGTTTTCACCGCGATTTTTTTGACCACCCGTACGCGCCCGAGCGCACCCGCAAGCACGTGGCCACCCCCGAACGCGGCTCTACCTGCAAACGACTCAACATGTTTTTGCGCTGGATGGTGCGCAAAGACCCACAAGGGGTCGATTTTGGTGCCTGGCAACGCATTCGGCCGAGCCAATTACTCATTCCGTTGGATGTACACGTTGAAAGAGTAGCACGCCAACTCGGTTTGCTGGAACGCACGCAGGTAGACTGGCGCACGGTACTCGAACTCAGCGCCCAATTGCGCCTGCTCGACCCGGAGGATCCGGTGAAGTACGATTTTGCCCTGTTTGGGTTGGGGGTTGTGGGTGTTTAGCGATCTATCAATCGCAAATACAGTCTCCACCGTCAGTTAAACTGAGCGCTTTTACTTCCATAGTACCCTCATATCCAGCAGGCGGACAAGCAACGATGGTACCACTGCTGGAAGTGAACGTTTGCGTAAACGTTTGCAACACCCCATTGACCGATGGATTGACCGAATACGTGAGGGTATAAGGTGCCGATCCTTCGAATGTAATCTGCAGGGTACGGCAACCCGTTCCGCATGTTACAGGATTGATCTCTGTAAAACTAACGGTCGGCGTAAGCCAACGTACATAAAGGGGGGCTTGAAGATCTCTGCAGGGGTCGTCAAGATTAAAACTTCCCGGTGGAGCGTCACTCGCAATGGGTATCACAATATAATATTCATTCACCTGGGTAATACCGGGTAAAAAATTCAGTTGCTCGGACGGATATACATACAGCAGATTCGACGAGGTAAGGTATTCGTAATAATGGTCCCCGATAAACGGTAAGGCATAAAGCGCAAAGGATAAATTTTGTCCAGCGGTAAGTACTTGGTCGCCGCTATGTGGCATGTTGATAATACCACCTGCACAAACTTCCACAAGGTTGTTAGTGGAGATGTTGTAATTCCAGGTCCCCGCGTCCGTGGTACAGCCGCACGCTGGCCCACTTGTCCCCGCCAATACAGGCGCTACCGGCACTATGGATGTACCGCCATCGGGCCAGGAGCAGTGGATACTCGTAGTATAGTTATCCAGATTATAATTAACCATTTCCATACCTCCCCCGGAGTATAGTTGATCGCAAGCCTCCGCGATGTCCCTGATATTACCCAATTCTATCCAATCATCGGGCACGGTTGCTAGGAAAGTCCGTGTAAAGGTAGGTGTGAGTGAAATGGTGTACATCGTTTGGTTGAAAGAACTGCCGATGCTTTCTTCGCTGTAATAGATCTGCCCATTGTAAGTAAATAAATGCCAGACAAAAAATGTTGGTGGGTAAGTAGCGACCAGGGTCAGGGTATTGTTTGTCAGGTCAAAAATGTAAAAACGCCCTCGAACCGCCCATAATATTTCGGTAGGGCTCACTAAAAGCAAGCGACTGGGGCTACTGCCAGAGGCGACCGGAAACGATAAAAGTAACGTCGTCGCACCGCTCGCGGGATCTATTGAATAGAAGTCGGCCTGGGCACTATTGGGGCTATTGACCATAAAAAAACTGCCGCCGGGTACTTCCACGAAATCATCTATATTGGGGGAAATATTCGAAACAATTTCTGTGCGTGTACAATTGCCTGCATCGAGCAACCAAATACTGCTTGTAGTACCGTTGATGACCTCGTAAATTTGTTGGCCGGTGAGTACATGACTCCACACCAAACAGATAAAGCCTAAATACCCAATTTTACGCATGTTTCAGCATGTTGAAAGGTGCACGCTTTGTGTTACGATATATACCAAATGCCGCCTAAAAGGCAGCATTTAGTATTATGCCGAGCGCTGATTTTCAATCATTTAGGCCGAAGGCCATGCACAAAACCAAGCGGCGCGCAATGTAGGTATGCGCACCTATTCAGCCGTTTCGGCCGGAATTTCTTCCACGTTACGGTATTGTTTTTTAGATAAAATCGCGTACACCGCCGGAATCACAAACAAGGTCAACACCAGCGAAAACAACAAACCGCCCACAATCACCACCCCGAGCGGAATCCGAGAAGTGGCAGCCGCACCCAAGGCCAATGCAATCGGCAAGGCGCCCAACACCGTCGCCAGCGTGGTCATCAAAATAGGCCGCAAACGTGCCTGCGCCGCTTCCTGCACCGCCGTCAACCGGTCCATGCCCAGCATGCGTTTTTGATTGGAAAACTCCACAATCAAGATCCCATTTTTCGTGACCAGACCAATCAACATAATTAACCCGATTTGGGAGAAAATGTTTAGGGTGTTGCCAGTGGCATACAGGCTCAACAAGGCACCCGCGATCGCAAGCGGTACAGTAAGCATAATGATAAACGGATCGCGGAAACTCTCAAACTGGGCCGCTAAAATAAGGTAAATCAGGCCCAAAGCCAATAAAAAGGCAAAAGAAGTATTGCCACTGCTTTCTTTAAAGTCGCGGGAAGCGCCACTGTAATCGGTTTGAAAAGACGGATCCAGCACGGTTTTAGAAATGGATTCCATGGCTTCGATGCCTTCACCCAGGGTTTTGCCGGGGGCCAGGGAAGCGCTGATGGTGGCACTTTTATAACGGTTATAGTGGTAGAGCGTTGGCGGACTACTGTTTTCGGTAAAACGCACCACATTGTCGAGTTGCACCATTTCCCCGCGTATGTTGCGCACGTATAGGCCCGCGAGGTCCAAAGGTTCATCGCGGTCGGAGCGGTCTACCTGCCCAATAATTTGATATTGCTTGCCATTTTGAATAAAATAACCAAATCGGCGGCCCGAAAGCGCCAGTTGCAGGGTTTGGCTAACATCGAACACATTGATGCCCAATTCGGCGGCGCGCAAACGGTCAATTTCTACCTGCAATTCGGGTTTGTTAAATTTCAGGTTGACATCCACATTGGCAAAAGCCGGATTTTTGCGGGCTGCGTCCATGAATTGGGGCACTTTTTCCTGCAATTTTGTAAAATCGAGGTTTTGCAAGACGAACTGTACGGGCAAACCAAAACCGGAAGCCAGGCTGGTGGAAATCGTTTGTTCCTGGTTGGGGAACACACGCGCACCCGAATACCGCTTGTAAATGCGCAATAACTGGTCGTAAATTTCCTGCTGCGAGCGTTCGCGTTTGTCTTTATCCGGCAAAAGAATGCTGATAAAGCCCGTATTGGTGCCCCCTGCCGTAAAACGTCCCGGTGCGGTAATGCCAAACACCATTTCATTTTCAGGTACACTGTCCATCGCCACCTGCGCAATATCCATAATCACCCGTTCGGTGCGGTCAAAGTCGGTGCCTTCCGGCGCAGAAATGTTGGCCCGAATAAGCGAACGGTCTTCTAAGGGGGCCAATTCACTTTTTATGGTTTGATTCAACACCCAGATGATGGCAAAACAACCCACCAATATGGCCATACTCAACCATTTATACCGCAAAAAACTGCGCAAGGCGTTGCCGTAAGTCCGCTCCATGCCCCGGAAAAAAGGCTCGGTAGCGTAATAAAACCAGCCGTGTTTGGCATTTCCACCCAATTTTACGTTCAAAACAGGCGTAAGCGTGAGCGACACAAAAGCCGAAATCAACACCGCGCCTGCTACAACAATCCCGAACTCGCGGAACAAACGGCCCGTAAAGCCCTGTAAAAAAATCACCGGAATGAATACCACCGCCAGCGTAATACTGGTACTGATGACGGCAAAAAAGATTTCACGGGTGCCTTCCCGGGCAGCCGTGTACTTATCCATCCCGGCCTCCATCTTTTTAAAAATATTCTCCGTCACCACAATGCCATCGTCTACCACCAGGCCCGTTGCCAGTACAATGGCCAGCAAGGTCAATACATTGATACTGAACCCAAACATGTACATGATGAAAAACGCCCCGATCAACGAAACCGGAATGTCAATCAGCGGGCGCAAGGCAATAACCCAGTTGCGGAAAAACAGGAAAATAATCAGAACCACCAGGCCAATGGCGATTGCCAGGGTTTCTTCCACTTCCGAAATGGCGCGGCGTACAAATTTGGATTTATCTACCCCGATGGCAATGATGATATCGGGTGGCAATTCTTTTTTGATTTGTTCAAAACGGCGGTAAAACTCATCCGCAATTTCAATATAATTCGAACCTGGTTGGGGTACCACCGCCAAACTCAAGCCCTGCACATTGTTGCGGCGCGCACCCGATTCTTCGTCCTCCGGGCCTAAAACAGCCTCGCCCACATCCCGCAAGCGAATCGTTTGACCCGCTGTTTGCTTGATAATCATATTATTAAACTCCTCCTCGGTCGACAGGCGGCCATAGGCTTTCACCGTAAGTTCGGTTACATCGCCGCGCACTTTACCGGCCGGGAGTTCTACATTTTCGCGGCCGAGGGCATTTTGAATGTCCTGAACGGTCAGTTTATAGGTTGTAAGGCGCACCGGATCCATCCAAAGGCGCATGGCAGGGCGTTTTTGACCAAAAATATTGACCCCGGAAACGCCTGGAATGGTTTGAATTTTTTCGAGGATGACATTTTCCGCATAATCGCTCAGTTCGACGATGTTGCGGGTATTGCTCTGAATGGGCACAAAAATGATCGGATCGCCCGATGCATCGGCTTTTTGTACCACAGGCGGTGCATCAATATCTTGCGGGAGGTTGCGCGATGCCTGGCTTACTTTATCGCGCACGTCGTTGGCTGCCTGCTCCAGGTCGATGCCGAGGGTAAACTCCACGGTAATAACGCTTGCACCCAGGGCCGACTGCGAGGAAATGGCCCGAATACCGGCAATTCCGTTGATGGCTTTTTCGAGCGGTTCGGTAATCTGACTTTCCACGACATCCGCATTGGCGCCGGTGTAGTTGGTCCGGACCGTAATATTGGGCGGATCAATGGCCGGGTATTCGCGGACACCGAGGTAACTATAGCCGATCGCACCAAAAACGACAATAAGGATGGAAGCAACGGTGGCCAAAACCGGCCGACTAAGAGAAAGATCAGATAGATTCATAATAAAGAGGTAAATTCCGGATGCAAGGTCGATAATCCAACGCAATCCCTAGTGTTAAGTTCATGCACGGATTTTAATTCATGCTATAATTAACACCCAATCGCCAAATTCGGCCCTGTTGCGGGTTAAATTGCAGGTCTTGTGGGGTTCCGTACGCATCCAGGCCCGCGAAGTGCCGGTTGAACATATTTTGCATTTGAAAGTAAACAACGAAATGGTTGTCGAGGTACACCCGCATTACCATATCCCAACTGCGAAAAGTCGGGTAATAATCGATGGTATTTTTGAGTTGGAACGCTGTTTTGTACGCTGCGGATTTGCTCAATACGGAAGTTTGGCGGTTGGAAGCCAGCATCATCTGGAATTTGCCGCTGCGGAAAGTGGTGCGAAATTGCACCATCCAGCGGGGCATATTGAACACATCATTGGTGGTACCCAAGCCATTGCCCAACCATTCTTTTCCGCGGGAATACTGGGTGTATATTTCCGTTTTGCTGCGTATTTTGGTCGATTTTTTACCAATATCTATGGAACCACCTTTACTTTCCCAGGTAAATAGTCCCTGAAGGCCCCAAATCAACTGGCCGCGCCCGGGAATGTTGTTGTAGCCGGTGAGCTGGTGTACAAAATCGTATTCATTCAGGTATTTTTGAGTTTGGTTGGGGCGGATATAATTGTTAATCACTTGCCGAAACCCTGATAAATTGGCCCGAAAACCTTCCTTTTTATAGCGAATGCCGCCTTCATATGCTTCCGTACGTTCTGTCTTTTCAAACCAGCCTTGGTTGTTATCCTGTAACAATATCCCTGCGGAAATATCCCCGAACGTATCCCGAAAAGTAATGGTATTGGCAATATTGTACAAGGTAGGGCGCCGAATCCCGGTGCTGTAATTTGCAAAAACAGACCAAAAACTATCAATTCGGAAAAGCAAAGCGCCTCTTGGAATCAGGATCGGTTGCCGGGTTTGTGTTTCTGAGAAAACAGCAGCGTTGATTGCAGTTCCCCCAATCAAGGAAAGTCGTGGGCCGCGCCATTCCATTTGGCCAAACGCATTGGCATCAACAGTAGTCCCGGAATAGGGCAGATACGGGACGCCATAAATTGCATAGTCTAAAAAGCCAAATAAATCAGCGCTGAGCGGGTCCTTGGATTGTGTAGTGAGCGGCGTTCCTCCGCCCACATTTAACTGCAAGGCGGTTTCCAAATACAAATTAGAACTCAACGAGGTATTAAGTCGGGTTTCAAACCTTGAATCAAAGCTGCGGCTGAAACTAAAGCGCTGGTCGGAGTCATAAAGAAATTTCGCCACCTCAAAGACTAAACGCTGATCATCTGCATTGATAAATCCATCCTTTCGGAGTGCGTAAAAGTTGGAACTTAATTCACTAAAAACATGCGTACTGGTAGAATTAATAACCTGATAAAACTGTGCTGAAAAGTTGGTATTGACCGTCCAGCGTTTTCGTTGGCGGGTAAAACCCAACATAAAGGTTTCTAATTTTTCATTCAATTGATCCGCTGGGTTGGTCCAGGACATTGCAAGGGTGTTGCGCCCCAAAGCACTGTAATCGGAACGGTACATCCGCTCGTAATTGAACCGCATGCCTCGATACGCCAGGTTAAAGCCAAAAAGGCGGCTTTGGTGCGCTACTTTTGAAAGTTCGGGGATACTGCTGCCTCGACCGGTCAGCCGAAAATTTGGATTGATGTAATAAACAGTGGAATCTAAGTTGAACGGCAGGTAATTT
>CAIVGO010000658.1 GCA_903905445.1 uncultured Bacteroidota bacterium | reverse complement strand
GACGGCACACAATTGGGTTATTTGCCCATGCTGCATGCCGCAGAAGGAAAAAAAGCCGTGGCGGCTTCCGCGGTAGAATTTGACCGTTGGCGTCCTCTTTCTTTTGACGAGCGCCGCACCCGCGTTGAAGCAACCCTCGATGCTTTTCGCAAACACCGCGATTTGTTGGCCTACCTGCTTACCTGGGAAATTGGCAAACCAGTGTTGCAAGCCCGCACCAGTGTCGATCGTTGCATCGAAGGCGTTGAATGGTATTTGGAAAAAACGGAAGAATTTAGCGCCGGTCGTCCGCCCTTAGGTTTGGTGAGCAATATTGCCTCCTGGAATTACCCCATGAGCGTACTCATGCACGCCATGGTGATTCAGGCCCTCTGCGGCAACAGTGTGATTGCTAAAGTTCCAACGGATGGCGGTTTATACACCCTTTCGCTGGCTGTCGCGCTGGCACGCCGCGCGGGTTTGCCTTTTACCCTGATCAGCGGCTCCGGTGGTGAATTGAGCGAAGCCCTGATTCAAAGTCCCGAAATTGCCGCCATGTCGTATGTGGGTGGCAAAAGCCACGGTCGCGGTATTTCTTTGAGTTTGATCGACAACCACAAGCGCCACATGCTCGAAATGGAAGGCGTAAATGCTTATGGGATATGGGATTATAGCCAGTGGCCGGAGTTGGCTGCCCAAATTAAAAAGGGGTATGAATATGGCAAACAGCGCTGCACCGCGTATGTGCGCTGGGTGGTACAACGCGATTTGTTCCCTGCTTTTTTGGAGACGTATATTAATACGGTAAAAAGCTTGCAAATCGGGCATCCTTTGCTGGTAGAGGAAGGCGAAACCGAAGCACCGAAAGTCGATTTCGGCCCGCTCATTAACAACCGAAAAGTGGAAGATCTGCGCGGCTTAGTAGCAGATGCGCTCAGCAAAGGCGCGGTCAAATTGTACCAGTCTAGCCTGAATATGGACCAGTTTTTACCGGGCCAGGACATTTCAGCCTATCTCTCGCCGATTGCGTTGTTAGGGGTTCCCAAAAACGCACAACTCTATTACAATGAGCCCTTTGGCCCGGTAGATACGTTTGTTGTCGTAGATTCCTTAGACGAAATGGTGGCCGAAATGAACGTATCCAATGGCAATTTGGTCTCCTCGCTGGCTACCGACCACCCAAATGCGCTCAAACACACTGCGGCAGAGTTGCGTGCTTTTAAAGTAGGCATCAACAAATTGCGCAGCCGGGGCGATAGAGAAGAACCGTTTGGCGGATTGGGACAAAGCTGGAAAGGCTGTTATGTGGGCGGGAAATACCTCGTGGAAGCGCTTACCGAACCTGCCCCTGGTCAGCGTTTATATGGCAACTTTCACGATTATACCTTGCTGCCGGAAGGGATAAATACGTAATTTACCCTTCTTATTGGCTGTCAACATGAGTCATCCCGAATTCTAGTGAAAACTAAAATTTGGGACGACTCATTTCTTTTATAAGATCTTTAGTTGGGGTTTTTCCGGCCTTATTCAAATCCGGTTTTGCGCTATTAGAGGCGGTTGAGAGCAACCATGTTTGAGCCCCTGACGCAGGAGGGCCCGCCGGAGATGGCAGATCGATTTACAAATGTGCGACTTCTCCGAAGTCGTGAGCGGGTTCGGACATCGTATCTTTTCTACAAATATTCGACCTCTCGCGAGGTCGTCGCGTTGCCAAATGATTCATTGATTTAAAACCATCTCCTTAAAAAATACCCGGAATCTCAAAGGCAAGGCACTGACCTCCTTGGAGGTCAAATATTTGTAGCAACGCCCAATGGTATTTTTTCCGCACGACCTCGCTAGAGGTCGAATATCTTACCCAAATGTTTCCGCTTTGCCGAATGTTCGTGATAATGGGTAAAAATCCCGAATTTTAGTTTTCACCAAAATTTGGGATGACGGTTTTTGAATTTTGGCGCTATATTTTCAAATCGTTTCGCTTAGATTTGCCACAGCAGGCGTTTTTTCCCGTCTGCCATTTCATTATGCCCATATTTAAACTCCTCATCAATGGTGAATCCCGCACGGTAGACGTTGAGCCGGACATGCCCTTACTTTGGGTACTGCGCGATGAATTGCAACTCACCGGCACCAAATTTGGCTGTGGCGTCGCCTCCTGTGGTGCCTGCACGGTATTGCTCAACGATACCGCCACACGCGCCTGCGTAACCCCGGTTCAAATTGCGGAAGGACAAGCAATTACCACGATCGAAGGGCTTTCGGCAACAGGCGACCATCCGATTCAACAAGCCTGGGAGGAGATCAATGTACCCCAATGCGGGTATTGCCAATCCGGGCAAATGATGACCCTTGCCGGACTTTTAAAAGCAAATAAAAGGCCTTCTGCGGCGGAGATTCGGTTGGCGATGGATGGCGTATTGTGTCGCTGTGGTACCTACCATCGTATCCAACAAGCGGTACAACAGGCCATTGAAAACTACAACAAATAACACCTGACCACAAATTATACCCTTTTTTATGAAAAAAGTGCCTATTTCGCGTCGCAGGTTTATTCAATTGGGCGCTTTCACCGGAAGCGGATTTATGTTGGGTGTTTATCCCACAGATTGGGTGCAAGCAGCACAAGAACTGCCGGATGATTGTCCTTATTTTCAGCCCAACGCCTATATAAGAATCGAAAAAAACGGTTCCATTACCATTTTTGTGGCAAAACAAGAAAGCGGCCAGGGGGTGAATACGTCCCTGCCCATGATAGTCGCCGAGGAAATGGAGGTCGATTTTCAACAAGTACATACCGAAGTTGCGCCTTTTGGAAGTTTGCCCGCTGGCGCACATGATACCGGTGGAAGTCAAAGTGTACCCGGCACGTACGACGATTTGCGCAAGGCGGGTGCCATAGCGCGCACGATGCTCATCAACGCTGCGGCTCAAAAATGGCAGGTAGCCCCCCATTTATGCAAAGCAGAAAAAGGCGCGGTGGTGCATGCCCTCAATGGCAATCGACTGACGTATGGGGAGTTGGCTTGTGATGCCGCCTTGTTGCCGGTTCCGACCGAAGTGACCCTAAAAAACGTCAAAGATTTTACCATTATCGGCAAAGAACAGCGTAAAAGGAACCAAAAAGATATTTTAACGGGCAAAGCCAAATATGGCATCGACCTGCAAATTCCCGGTATGGCGTATGCGGTGGTAGCCAGATGTCCGGTAAGGGGTGGCTCCATCAGCTCGGTAGACGATTCAGAGGCCAAAACAGTGCCCGGTGTGCTGAAAATCGTGCAATTTGAAGGTACCGGGAAGCCGATGCACGTACATGCAGGTGTGGCGGTGATTGCCCGCAATGTGTGGGCGGCCATGAAAGCCCGGCGCATGTTAAAAATTGTGTGGAACGAAGGCCCCAACAACCATGAAAGCACAAAGGAATTGTTTCAGCGTTTTGAACAAAAATCGAAGGAGGCCCCGAAACAGATCGTGCATACCCTGGGGAATGTTGCCCAAGTAACGGCCCCCGCCAAACGCAGCTTTTCGGCCCAATATGCCGCACCCTTTTTGGCCCATGCTACCATG
>CAIVGO010000657.1 GCA_903905445.1 uncultured Bacteroidota bacterium | reverse complement strand
TATGTTTCCGGCAATCAGATCGTCATAATAGATGTTTTGCACCCGCATGCGCGTATCCACATCCAGGGCAAATTCGTGCAAATCAGCGGGCATGTTGTCAAACTCAATCAGCCATTCGTGGTAAGGCAAGCCGCCTTCTGCTGGATTAACCTGCGGCGCAACCGTGAATTCTACAATGCGGATACCCGCGGCATTGGCAACCGGCAACAAGGCCTGTTCTACTTCTTTCCCAATTACATGCTCGCCAAAGGCAGAAATGAAGTGTTTTACCCGGCCGCTCACAATGATCCGGTAGGGATTTTTAGACACAAACTGCACGGTATCGCCAATATTGTAACCCCATAAGCCCGCATTAGTGTGGAGGATGAGGGCATAATTCACGCCCAGTTCAACATCCTTCAGCCAAAGCCGGGTAGGATTTGCATTGAAAATTTCGTCGGCCGGAACAAATTCAAAAAACATCCCGGCATCTACATTCAGCAGCAGGCCTTCACTGGGAAAACAGTCTTGAAACGCGATGAACCCTTCGGAGGCAGGATAGGTTTCTACGCTGTCAATGGGGCCACCTACCAATGCCTCTAATTTGGCACGATAGGGTTCAAAATTAACGCCACCGTACACAAATACCGAAAAATTAGGGAAAATTTCGCGAATGGTCGATTTGCCGGTGCGGCTCAACAGGCGCTCGTAATACATTTGTACCCAGGGCGGAATGCCACTGATGAGGCGCATATCTGCGTGCATGGTTTCTTCAACGATGCCATCCAGTTTTTCTTCCCAATCATCTATACAATTGGTGCGCCACGATGGCAACTGGTTGGTGCGCAGCCAGGCAGGCACGAGGTGGTTGCTGATGCCGCTCAATCGGCCCGTTGGGATGCCCGCGATTTCATCCAGTTCCGGACTGCCCGAGAGGAAGATCATTTTTCCATCCAGCCAACGGCCATTGCCCGTGCGGCTAAAGTAATTAAACAGGGCATTGCGGGCTGTTCCGAAGTGCAAAGGGGTGCTTTCTTTGCTCATGGGGATGTATTTTACCCCCGAGGTGGTGCCCGATGTTTTGGAAAAATAAGCAGGCACACCTGGCCAAAGCACATTGGTGCCGCCAGCTTTGATTTGGTCTACATACGGTTTCAATTGTTCGTAATCGCGGATGGGTACGGCCTGGGTAAATTCCTCGTAGGTGTGTACCTGATCGAGCCGGTGGTCTTTGCCAAACACGGTATTGCGGCCTTTCGCCAGTAAATCCCGAAATACTTTTTCCTGTTTTGCCAGGGCATTTGCCGACCAATTTTGAATAGAACGGTCGATGGCTTTGGCAAAAGGACGCACGATGGTGGCACGAAAACCCATATTATAATGTATAAAACCTGCTGTTGAAAATTCGAACCGTAAAGTTCGTATCTTTTTGGGGAAAATTTGTATTTCCAATATTTTCGCGCTGGAACAATTACGCAGTGTATAAGGAGCAGCGATTTGTATGTGGGTGTGATCTAATCAATAAACTAACATGGAATGTTCAACCGGATTTTAAGCACATTTTTGGGGTTTTGTGCAAGCTGGTCGCTTGCGGCCCAGGCGCCCAATATGCCCGCATTGCCCATGGGTACAGCTACTGCCTGCCCGAATGGCAATTTTCAATACACCATTCCTCCCGTACCTAACGCGACATTTTATCTTTGGAAGGCACCGGTAGGTGGGCTGGTCAATGGGGTAAGTCAACTGCCCTTGTCTGTTCAAGCCCCCGATGGTGAAAGCGTTGTCGTAAGTTTTGGATCGGCAACGGGCAACGTATGTGTCGCGGCCGGAAACAACGATGGCATTTCTGCTTATTCCTGCAAGTTTGTCAATGTCGTACCCATTCCACCGACGGTGTTGCCCACGCTGACGATTTGTTACGAAGATTTGCCTTATGTGATGCCGGATGGCGTTATTATCAATGTTGCAGGTACCGCAACCTACCAATGGGTTTTGGAATCTGTACACGGTTGTGATAGTATTATTCGGCAAAAAGTAATTGTTCGGCCGCCGATTATACGCAATTTGGGGCAAATTTATAGCTGTGACGCCGATACAGGCTGTTATTATTATCATGGACTTCTGTTATGTCAGGAGGGGTATTTTCAAGAAGTGTTCTCTTCTTACGATGGGTGTGACAGCCTTGTTTTCGGGTATTTTGAGCGTCTTCCGATTACCGTGAGCATTTTGCCTGCCCAACCTGTACTGGGTTGTATCAATGGCAGCGTGACCCTTTCGGCACAAACCAACTTTTTAAATGCAACCTATACCTGGAAAAATGCAGCGGGTCAGGTGGTTGGATACAATAAAAACCTTTTGGTACATACACCGGGCACATATACCGTAATTTTGAAAGGCCCCAATAATTGTATTGCTACTTACAGTGTGGTGGTGCCAGATCCTGCCCCTTCCGTGACGATTACGGCCTTGGCGCCGCCCAACCCTGATTGCCTGAACCCCCAAACTATCTTGCAAGCCAATGCGATACCTGCAAACGCCGTGTACACCTGGGGTAGTCCATCGGGTTACACCTCCAATTTGCAAAATCCCATTGTTTCGCAAGGGGGCACTTATACGGTAACCGTAACCAATGCAAACAATGGATGCACGGCTACAAAATCCATCACGGTTGTATCGGAAACCCGCCGCGATACGGTGACTGCGCAAATTTGTA
>CAIVGO010000656.1 GCA_903905445.1 uncultured Bacteroidota bacterium | reverse complement strand
TGCTGCAACATCAAAGGCAGGTTTTTAAAAAAACTGACCGTGGTATTGTTGAGCAGTTCGAGCTGATTGTTAAAGCCCGATAATTGCTCCATATTGTTTATCCCGGCTGCTGTATTGGGTACACCGAGGTATTGGGTTTGCACGGAAATCAATTGATCCTGCAGGGGTTTGATGATGGCCATGGCACGCCGACCCAGGGTATCGGCCATGTCTTTTACCAAAAAAGGTAAAGAATCCAAATCGCGTTTGATGTTGTCAAAGCAAGTACGGGATGAAAACACATCAAAAAATGCATTTTTAGCGTCTTTCAAACTTTTAATACGCAGCGAGTCCAACTGATTGGAAAGTTGCGCCACGGCCCGCAATTCTTCTTTTTGATCCTCCGATAAGGAAAATACCCAACGTGGAACGACATAGTTTTCTTCCGGAATTTCATCAAAATCATCGCCCAGGTGCACCGGATTACTCAGGCCACTGTCAAACTTCAATTTGCCCGCCAGTTTAAAACGCACCGATTCGGCACTTTGGATTCGATCCAATACCGCTTTGGCCGCCTGACCAAAATATTCGACAAAATACATGTCGTCGGTGTAAGTATTCGGATCAATTAGTTGCGCCGCTACCTTTTGCCGGTATTCTTTGTTGGCTTTATCCGCCATGGACCGTAGCTCCGGGTCCGACAAGAGGGTCGTGTAAAACTCATCCATCAAGCCAGAAAGCGCATTTAATTTCTGGTAGTCCGGACGACCGTTGGAAGCAGCCAATCCTTCCTGCAACAGTTGCAGTGTTTTTGTTTTTTGCTCCAAAATGCGCTTGTACTTGGAAACCAGGCGAATATCGGCGGCTTGTACCCCGGCATAGGTTTGCATTTCCTTGCGAATCGCATCCCGATCGAGCAGCAGCAACAGGGTGCCGTTTATTTCAACAATCCCGTCTTTACCCAACAGGTTTTCGTTCGGATTGGCTGGATTATACCGATTCGATTCGTACACACGCAGGATGGGCGCTGGTACATTTTCGGGCTTTTGCTGTGCCTGCAATACACTCGAAAGCAGCAGGAACAAACATGGTAGTATTTGTTTCATCGGAAGTGGGTTAAATTTTGGCATTTTTATAGGTCAATCCGCAAATCCTGGCCCGCGCGCGCGAAGGCACGCTTGATGCGCAGGAGCATGGTGATCTCGTCGGGCATTTCTTCGGGCAGCAGCACATCGGCCGCTTTGTCGGAAACGGGTTTTACGGAAAAAGCGGTGACTTTTTCATACATCGTTGGATCAAAAGTGCTTAGGGTTTGCAAAATAGCCATGCAGCGGGTTTTTTCCACCAGGTGATCGGGCAGCCAAAGTACCCGGCGTTTTACCCCAAAGGGCGACTGATTGGCCTGGTTATCGCCTTCGTGTACGGTTTGGGTGGCAATGGCATCTTTCCCCAACACAATCAACAGAATGGTTTCATCCCGCAAAATCTGGTCAAATTGTGCGCTAGCCTGGGCATTCGCAGGGTCGTAAATAAGGGTGTTTTCAAGTGGCATAAGGTGTCAATTTATTCGAAAAAGAGGTTGGTTTTACAATTTTAGACCTACAAACATTTTGCAAGGCGCATCAACAGGTCAATTTGTTGTACTTCATAATCTTCGTAACCCGTTGCCCAAGCCATGCGAATTTTATCCAGTTCGGTGCTGCGCAATTTTTTCAAAAAACTTCTATCCAGTTCATATTGCGCCCGAAAAGTAGCAATTTGTCCGGTTGGATCAAAATTGCCCTCATCGCCCCGCGGCGTGTACAAGGAGAGG
>CAIVGO010000655.1 GCA_903905445.1 uncultured Bacteroidota bacterium | reverse complement strand
TTTTTTGCATTAAAAACGGTTACCGTTAAGGTTCCTTGAATCGCGGCTTTATAATGGTTGCGTATTTCTATTTCTTGCGAAATCATTTCCTTTTTCGAAAAATCAAAGGGTGTTTTTTCTACATCCAGGTGGATAAAATCGAGCAAATCAATGGGGCCAACGTTGCGCAGGGTATTGGTAAAAAAGCCCCCCGGACCGCCACCATCATATACGCGCACCGCCAACACATTGTCGGCATTCCAGCGCAGCGCCGGATGATTGCGGGCAATAACATAGCGCCGGGAAAGGTCCCAGGCACTTCGATATCCCTCTTTTTGATCCGGGAAAACACCATTTCCACCCAAATAGACGCCATTTAAATAGGTTGCTTCTACATCGTCAATAGGGCCTAACAAAATTCGAATGCTGTCTTTTAGATAGGCATCAGCCAATACTGCGTCTGTAAGTTTAAAATGCACCCGGTACCAGGCAAAACCATCATAATTGGGCAAAGACTGTTGCTCCCAGTTGTGGGTCGGTTGGACGGTTCCCCAATCCTGATCAGGATAGTCGGCCTTGGCATAAGCGGCGTTGTCCCCGGACTTGATTTTCCAGCCCCTAGACAAATCAACCTGTGCGGAGGCGAACAAGGAATACAGGATGCAACATAAAACCAACAGGATGCGCATAGTTTGTGGTGTTTAATAGACTTGTAAGAAAGCCAAAATTAACAAAAATTACAGGAAAAATGGCAAAACCAGTTTCTTAATCTGCACTGGTAAGCGTAAGCAGCGGCACGTTGTTTTTGAGACTTACCGTGGCTACCAGCACATTTTCGGCATTGGACATCGTGATGATACCGTCATCGAAAGCCACCTGTGCAGGTTTACCATCCAGCCAAAGGGCACGACCAATCAGGTAGGCTTCTTCAAAAGTGGTCATTTTATCAAACAAGATGGTATAAGACGCATATCCTTCTCCTGCATTTACTTCCACAGAAGCACCATTTACAAATGTCTGTTTATAATGGATAAACTGTTCAGAGGCAGCAGGTAATGTAACGCGTTTGCCCTTGCGTTTGCTGTGCACCATCATATATTGTTCCGCAATAACATATTGCTCGTTGATGTGTTCTTTTAAAATCACCTTCTTGGGTGCCTGATAACGGGAAAGGTATCCATCAAACACATAACCCGTTTTGTTATCCCAGGTAAGCACTTTTACCCAATATCCTGCGAGTTCAAAGCCGTCAAATTCCGTCAAACTAAACGGATATAGGTTTAAATCTTCTTTCAAAACAACCAGTGGAGCACCGTTTTTGATAGACATTATTTTGGCGCTGCTGATATCGGGCGCTTCCCGCAGCGACAGGCCAGCAGTGGAGAGGACAAATAATTTATCGCCTGCTTTGTACTTGGAAATGGCTGAAACAGCTGTAAGCGAACAGAGGAATAAAATTCCAGTGAGTAAGTTTTGCATGGATTAATAGCATTCCGGGTGTGGTTTACCCGGCTTGGTTAGGGAGAAAAGCGTTTATACCTTCAATAAAAAGCAATGGTGTATCTTTTTATTTCTGAAGTCATTGGGTACAGTTTGAGCGCTAATGTCCTGAATTGTTGCCTTAATTTCTGCGTGATCTATTTTAAATTTTCGAAAATTTGTGGAGAAGTACAGCATCCCCCCTGGCGCGAGCATTTCCAGGGTGCGATTGAGCAGCCAAACATGGTCACGCTGAATATCCAAGGTACCATGCATGCGTTTACTATTGGAAAAGGTAGGCGGATCGAGCACGATCAAATCCCAACGGCGCTTGGGGGCATCCCGCACCCATTGCAACACATCGGCCTGCAAAAAGCGGTGATGCTCTTCGGTAAAATTATTGAGGGCCAAATTGCGGTCGGCCCATTGCAAATAGGTATTCGACATATCAACCGTGAGGGTTTCAATCGCTCCACCTGCCGCTGCATATACCGTAAAAGAGCCGGTGTACGCAAATAAATTGAGCACCCGACGTCCCTCGGAAGCCATACGCACCATTTGCCGGGTGTTGCGATGGTCCAAAAACAACCCCACATCCAAATAATCACTGGGCTTGATGACAAACCGCAATCCATTTTCACGCACTAAAAACTCAGCCCCTTCCCGGGAAAAATGGTCGTATTGACTCAAGCCTTTTTGGCGTTGCCGGTATTTTAAAAAAATGAGCGACTGCGAAAACCCCAGTACTTCCGACATCACTTGCATGCTTCCTTCCAGCCAGGCCACGTGTTCGTCGGGCTCCATGCCATGCGGCCGGTCGTATTCCGATACGTGCAAAACGCTTTCATACACATCAATAGCCAGCGGAAACTCCGGCATATCATCATCATACACCCGATAACAAGTGATGCCCTGTTTACGCGCCCACTTACTAATATGGCGGTTCACCTTATCGAGCCGATTGGCAAACATTTCAAATTTTCCAGTTCCAGACATACAACGTGCTTATTAATTCGGTAAAATTTTGCACTTTTTAACGTACCACCGAAGTTTGTGCGCGCCTAAGTGTAGTTTTACGCCGCAAAATGCACCTTATGTCTGTCTTTTTCCAGCACTTTCAGTCTTTTTTTTCGCACACCCGCAGCCGCGCCGTTGGTTTTGTCTTTGCTTCCGACGGATTATTGTATGGCTCCTGGTCGGCATTGATCCCCACCATCAAAACAAAATTTGCCCTTGACGATGCGCAACTGGGTTTATTGTTGTTTACCCTGCCTTTGGGCATCACGTTGGCCAATCCCCTGGCGGCCCTGATGATCAAGCGATATGGGATGCGGCAATCGACCATTGTGTCGATGGTTCTTGCAGCAGCAGCCTTTGCTTTACCGGTGGCCATGCCTTCGGTGTTGCTTACCGGCCTCAGTTTGTTTTTATGCGGGCTGTTCTTTTCTATTTTAAATGTAGCCATGAATACTTGCGCTACTTCCATTGAGCGCAGCGAACATATTCGCATCATGTCGACCTGTCATGGCATGTGGTCGCTGGGTGCGATGACTGGTTCGGCCTTGGGAAGTACGCTGACGGGTATTGGACTTGCGCCCCTGGTATATATGGCCATTATGGCGCTTGGCGTGGCGTTTTCTGGCTTGAGTTTGCGGCCCGCTATATTGAGCATTCAGGAGGAGCCGCGCGCAGACGATAAAGGCGCCACTTTTTTATGGCCAAATTCCATCCTTTGGGGATTGATTGTGTTGAGTTTATGTACCAACCTGGCAGAAGGTGCGATGGCCGATTGGGCAGCGGTGTACATGCGGGATATCGTGTTGGCACCCGCCTGGATGGTAGGCTGGGGATTTGCGGCTTATGCCTTTTTTATGGCTGCTGGCCGGATGGCGGGCGATATATTGTTGTTGCGGTATGGCAATCGGCAGGTTTTGCAGGTCGGTGGTGCCGTGGTGGCATTGGGTTTTGCCTTGGCTATTTCTGGACAAGGCATTTTTGCCACCCTGCTTGGCTTTGCAATGATTGGTGCGGGTGTATCGTTGGGCGCACCAGTGTTGTATGGTAGCGCCGCACGCGCACCAGGCATGGCGCCTGGTGCGGGTTTGGCGACGATGAATACCTTTGCAATGGGGACTTTTTTAGCAGGACCCACTGTTATTGGTTTTTTAGCAAAATCCACCAGTTTGCCGTTTGCATTTGGGGTAGTGGGCACTTTTGCGCTATTTTGGTGTTGGAAAGCGGGGCGTGCTGCCGGACTGGGGGTAAATTAGCCGCTTTTTATTGCCGAATCAGTTTTCCTGTTTTTTCAACCCCATTTGCAACCACGCGCCAAGTGTACATCCCCGCCACGGGCATGGCATTTGCCGGAAGGTCGAGTATATTTTGTCCAACTTCTAATTGTTGGTTGTTTTGATAACACAAGCGGCCAAGTGCATCGTACAATTCCAGTTGTACTTCAGCGGCCTGCTCCATGGATAGGTTTAACACTGCACTTGAATTGGTTGGATTCGGTTGCACGCCCAATACCGCAAAAGCCTCGCCATTGGTAAGTTTTTCCGAACTAAAAGCCAAAGTAAGTGGCAAGGGCGAAACGTTATCGTAAGCTTCTGGAAGTAATTGAGTATCATCCAGTTGCAATACATCCGACAGGCGCAGAGCCTGTTTTGCCCGCAAACGCATGGTAAACAAGGGGGTATTGGGGGCAATTGTTTGCGCCACGGGCACCGACCAGCTACAGCGCACCGAGCCTGCTGTTTCCATAAAATTATCGACATCCAGTGCCGGCAAATCGCCCGCTTTTATCAATTCAAGTTGCAACAAATCTTCGTTGTAATTGATACCTGCTTGAAAACCAAGCCATTGCACCGTTTCTTTGCTATAAACCGGAACATCTACTACCGCGCCGGCTTCCAGGATTTGATCGGAAATTGAAAGCGCTTGGGCCGAACGCGATTCGGTGGCCATCAACGTACTGCTAATAGCTGAACCATTTACATCACCCACTTTAATTGCAATAAAAACGGTGGAAGGCGTAGCGGGAACTTCTTGAATGGTGATCGTTTCGGGGAAAACAGCCTGAAAAGGGTTTTGTAGATTCGGAAAAACATACGAATTCTTTACAAAACGCCACGATTGATTGTTCGGAAGTTTCGTATAAATTCCCAAAATCAATTTCCGCAATTCAACGATATCAAAGGTTGATACAGAGTTGCTTTTGTTTGCATCTGCTGCAATGATCTTATAAGGCGATGTTAAAGGCTGGATTCCTAAAATATGTCTGGAAATCAACACCAAATCAAAGGTACTTACCCCGTTGAGTGGATTATCCGATTTGGCAGGCGTAATAATGGTGGTGCTGGCCAACGGTATGCTGTTGAAAGGTCCAACACAGGAATTATTTCCAGGCGGGATTACGATGGTGAAAGAAGGAAGGTTGTTCCCGTACCCGGTTACCTCCACGGCAACTTCCGTAACATTTAAGCCTGTTTCGGTTTTAAAACAAACAGTGGGTTCTAGTGAATTGCCTTCAGGTCCACCGGTTTGAGCAAATAACGGTGCGGCAAGGCTGAGGGTAAAAAGCAGGTAAAGCAGTCTTTTTCTCATGAGATTTATGGTTGTGACATTTCAAACCAAATTGAAACATCTATTAATAATAAAATTTTATAATAAAATATAAAACTGCAACTTAGCCTTAAGTTGTCAATTCATTTTTACTCGAAAGCGCTTGCAAGTTCTAACTTTTATTTTAGTTTACGATGACAAATAAATGTACAAACCCGACAGATCTTGCATCTTGTCGGGTTTGAAACCAATCTATAATAAAAAAGTAGTTTTTTATAAACGAACCAGCTTTCCACTTGCGGTGGTTGCGCCCGCTATCACGCGCCAACTGTACACACCAGCCATAGAAAGTGCAGCGGCAGGTACATCCAACAAGTGGGTTCCGGCAGCAAGGCTGGTCTTGGATTGATATACCTCCCGGCCCGCCATGTCCATCAAGGTCAAAAACACGTTTTCGGCCGATTTCAATTCAAGGGTAATTTCGGCACCTTCCTGGGTTGGATTTGGTTGGGGTGCCCAAATGGCCTGCGGTTGAATTTTTGCCGCTGCCGGATCAAAAAGCAAGTTTAAGTTGCTGACTTCTGCCGCCACTGGATAAGCTTCCGCGGCAATCCGTGCAGTTTGAATTTTCAGAACTTCCGACAAACGCAGGGGGCTTTGCGCACGCACACGCAAGGTAAACAGCGGATTTCCCGGAGCAATTACGACCGGTTGCACTTCAAACCAGCTCATCGTAATGCGGCCCTCTCCTGGCTGTGCAAAATGATCGGTCGACATATTACCCACATTCCCAGGTATAATTCCTTCAATTTTAAGCATATCTGCTGCATAATTCAGTTCCAACTGGCAGCCCGACCAATTGCCGCCATCTTTTACATACACCGGAATATCCAAAACAGCGCCCGCTTCCATCAACGGGTCTGTTGTGATTAGATGTTGTACACTGCGCGGCTCCGTTTCCGTTCCGATCAGCGAATCGACCAACTGGGCATTGCCATTTACATCGCCCACCTTTAATCCATAAAAATAATAGGTAGCATCGTAGTTTTCCAAAGGCAGGTTTTCGAGGGTGAGCACCCAGGGGCACCAACCATCAAAAGGATTCGGTGGAAACTGGCAATAAGCCGCATAAAAACGCCAGGAAGTACTGTTCGGTAGTTTATCGTGCAAGCCCAGCAATAATTTGCGCAACTCCACAATGTCAAAATTGGTAATACTGCCACTGCGGTTCACATCGCCCGCAATCATTTTCCAGGCTGCATCCAGTGGCTCCACATTGAGGATGTGCTTCGACATCAGCAATAAATCGTACGTCGATACGCCGTTGAGCGGGTTCGTATTCTTAACAGGCTGTATGCTGAAATAACTGGCCCCTGGGAAAGAGTCCAATTCCGTACAGGCCGTCGAAATATTCGGCATATTGTATTTGCACTCCTGCGAATCCTTTAAGGTCCAAAGTAATTCATAATGCACCCCGTCTAAGGTCAAATTAACGTTGTTATAGGGCACAGAACAAATCGTGGGCACGGAAAGCGCACAAGCAATCGGACTGGGTAAAATTTCGACAACCGACTCACACATGGTCGTGTTACCCGCCTTATCCTTGATCCAGACCTCCACGGTTTGGGTACTCGCTGCAAATTCGCAACCCAAATTGAGCACCGGAACCGCCTGACCAAGGGTGTCTGCCGGAAAACCCAAACCTGTATTACTTCGGCGAATACCGTATTGCAACAAACCATTGGGCGTTACATTGTCTTCCACATAATCGATCAAACTCGATACCGGCACGATGGCATACCCCAAACTTTCATCAATATCCACTGAAAGCGCATCTTTACAGAATACCAACGGTTCCCCGCAGTCTCGAATGCGCACCAGGTATTCGCAGGTAGTACTAATACTATCTTGCGTTACCGTCCACACAATCCGATGCTTGCCTTCTGGCAAACGCGGTGTCACAATCGAATTTGGATATTTTAGGTTATGCCAATAAATACTGGCAACCGTGGTATCCCCTTGGTTAAGTAACTGTAAATCAAAGGTATAACGCAAAGAATCCGAAACATCGCGTTTGTCAAACAAATACAAGTCACCGCCCGTATAATCGGGGTTAAATGCATTGTTGGCCAGCACATAACCTGTTTGCGGCAGCAATTGGCTACAAATGACGGTTTCTTCCAGGTTATCCTGATTCAAATCGAGAAACAATTTAAAAGAAACATACATCGCACCGCCGCCCGCACAACCCAAAATATTCAAACTCAGGTTGGCAGCACCTTCGTACAAGTCATTTGTTTGGTGTTCAATACTATACGTTAAGGGAACTGCATTCCACAAGAGCGAATCATTGCCGGAAAAATCGCAAAAAACTTGCGTACCCTGTGGGCAATTAAGCACAGCAGGGCATGATTGAGCACTGGCCCAGACGGCGCCGAGGAGGGCCATCATCAAGGGGATTAATTTTTTCATGCGTGTTTTGAATGATTATGAAAAATATATTTAACAAATATAAGATTCAATAACAGCGACTTGCGTCAGAAGCGGGATTAAAACAAAGGGAATGAATGCGATTTGATAAAAAACCACGTACAAAATTACCTTTTTTTGACAAATTTAAACAACAAAAAATAGGTATTTTTTATTTATAGTTATACTATTAATTAAAATAGCAACACTCACAAACCTTTTTCAACATGAAACAATATCATTTTTTCAATTTGCTGCTATTCAGCGCTGCCCTGTCCATGTTAAGTTGTACGGTTGTACGCCAAGGAGAAGCGGGCGTTCGGCGTACTTTTGGAACCTATAACAACAAAGCCTACACCAATGGGCTGCGTTGGTACAATCCATTTACCTCCACCATTGTAAAAGTGTCGACCCAAACAGAGAATATCGAAGTGCAGGTAGATATTCCATCGCGCGAGGGCCTCACCATCCGCTCAGAAGTTTCCATTTTGTACCAGATTAAAATTTCGGAAGTACCCGATTTGCTTCGAAAAATTGGCCTAAACTATGAAGAAACGGTTATTTTGCCGGTATTCCGATCAGCCATCGCCGATGTAACGGCGCGTTTTTATGCAAAAGACATGCATTCGGGCAATCGCGCAGAAATAGAAGTGGCTATTCGGGATTTGATGATGAAAACCTTGAAGCCAAAGGGAATTGAAGTCGAATCGGTTTTGTTAAAAAGCATCCAATTGCCCAAAAGCCTGTCTAAAGCCATCGAAGACAAACTCGAAGCCGAGCAATTGTCACAACGGATGGAATTTGAATTGTTGCGGGAAAAACAGGAAGCAGAGCGGAAACGCTTGCAGGCACAGGGTGTGCGCGATGCGAATTCAATTATCAGTGAAGGCTTGACCCCGCAAATTTTGCAGTATAAAAACATTGAGGCTTGGCTTCAATTGGCCTTATCGCCCAATGCGAAAGTAATTATTACCGACGGGACCAATGTTCCGATGATGTTGGACCCCGAGAAAAAATAAGGGCCAGCGCGTGTCGGCCGACCAAGTCTTGGATATTCTTAAAAGCAAAAAAATTCGGTGTTCGAAATTCATTTTCGAACACCGAATCAATGGATGGTATTTATATACCCATAATCCGCTTCATGGTAGCACCAATTTGTGCTGGAGAAGAAACCACCGTTAGGCCATTTTCTTCCATGATGCGCATTTTAGCGGCTGCTGTATCATCGGCACTGCCAACAATCGCACCAGCGTGGCCCATTTTGCGGCCTTTAGGGGCTGTTTGACCAGCAATAAATCCAACAACTGGTTTTTTATTGCCGTTGGCATGAATCCAGCGCGCTGCTTCTGCTTCCAGACCGCCGCCAATTTCACCGATCATGATGATACCTTCTGTTTCGGGATCATTCATAAACAATTCGACCGCTTCTTTGGTAGTTGTACCGATTATTGGGTCGCCACCGATACCAATAGCCGTGCTGATACCCAGTCCTGCTTTTGCAATTTGATCAGCCGCTTCGTACGTGAGGGTACCTGATTTTGAAACCAAGCCAATAGAACCACGTTTGAATACGAAACCAGGCATGATACCTACTTTTGCTTCTTCTGGCGTGATCACACCCGGACAGTTTGGACCTATGAGGCGACAGCCTTTATCGGCAATATACGCTTTTGCGCGTACCATGTCCTGAATCGGAATACCTTCCGTAATAGCAACGATCACTTTAATTCCGGCCGCAGCTGCTTCGATGATCGCATCTGCAGCAAACGCTGGTGGCACAAAAATGATGCTCACATCGGCTCCAGCCTGAAGAACAGTTTCTTCAACAGAATTAAAAACAGGAAGTTCGAGGTGAATTTGACCTCCTTTACCTGGTGTAACGCCGCCTACAACATTGGTGCCATAGGCAATCATTTGCTCGGCATGAAAGGTTCCTTCTTTACCGGTGAAACCTTGTACAATAATTCTGGAGTGCTTATTGACTAAAACAGACATTCGGAAAAAGATAAATTGAAAATGAAATGAATGGAATTATTTGGATTGGCGTAGAGGGTCAGGCTCTATAATATAAACGTCCTCATCCCGCTGCTTCATGAAATAGTGCTCTCTTGCAAACTTTTCCTTCGTCAAATCAAAATCTTCCGCTTCGTCTTTGGCTTCCTTTATTTTTGCCTGATAAAATGATTTGTCCGATTCCAAACGCCGTTGAGCACGGAAAAGGCGCCATTGCGTCCACATGCTATGGCGATCCAAAAAAATCAACAGAAAAAAGAAAACCAAAAGCGTTAGATAATAACGATTTTGCAAAGGAGCCGGTAACTTTCCCCAAAGGGATTGCCAAGGATTGGATGCAAGCGCCATAGTCCAATGGTTTGGTGACAACGTTTATTTTTTGCCGCTCAAAAATAGGTGCTTTTCCGTTAACAATTGGTGTAAACCGGCCACTAACTTTTTATTTTCAATTACTTTGTCGCAGCATCAATGAGTTCACAAAGCCGTTCAAAGATATCCTCAACACCCCCTACCCCATTGATACTGTGGCTTTTATGCTGCTCGTTGTAGTAATCAAACACCGGTGTGGTTTCGTTTTTGTACACAAAAATCCGGTTGCGAATGGTCGCTTCGTCGTTGTCATCCGGCCGGCCAGAGCTCTTGCCGCGCAATTTGATTCGTTCTACAATTTCGGCATCATCCACTTGTAAAGCGAGTAATGCAGCCACTGGACTATCTTTTTCCTCCAACAAAGTATCCAATGCCTGGGCTTGCGGGATCGTACGCGGAAACCCATCGAAAATAAAACCTTTTGCTTCAGGATGTGCCTCTACCTTATTGTTCAGCATGCCAATGGTCACCGAATCCGGCACCAATTCGCCTTTATCAATGTAGGATTTGGCTTCCAGTCCCAACGGCGTTTTATTTCCGATTTCGTAACGAAACAAATCGCCCGTACTGATGTGTACAAGTTGGTAACGGTCCACCAATTTGGCAGCCTGGGTGCCTTTCCCGGAGCCCGGAGGGCCAAAAAGTATAATATTGATCATCGTCTTGAAATTGATATTAAAACCACGGCATGAAGCAGCAAAGTTAGAAAGGATGCATTTTTTATGTTAATTTTTAAAGAAGGATTTTAAAAGCCCCTTAAACTACATCTTTTAAGGCTAATTTTAAAATCTTAGGTTTTAAAAACTGGGGTCTAAAAAATTTTATTCGGAATATGCAACACAAGATGGCCAACAGTATTACTAATATTGGAAGTTGCGACAGGTCCATAACGCAAGATCTAGCTAAAATCGGTAATTTTATACCGATCGCCATATGCCTTAAGCCACTCAAACAACCGCCAGGCATCTTCTGCCTTGAATAATTGAGTCCCTAGGTTCATGGTTGCCGCCGATCCACAGGCCACACCCAATTGCGCCATTTCCCGATATGA
>CAIVGO010000654.1 GCA_903905445.1 uncultured Bacteroidota bacterium | reverse complement strand
TGACAAAGAATTTTCACCTTTTGACTTTACGACTTCTTCTTTAGGCATGCCCAAATTTAGTTGATTTGTGAGTTGAATTTCAACTCCTTTTTGTCAACCATATTTGGGCATGTCCAACTCCTCACTCATCACTCATCACTCCTCACTCATCAATCCTCACTCCTCACTCCTCACTCATCACTCATCACTATTAATAACCCCGCGTCCGCATCCAAGCCCGAAACTTACCCACATTCACATTATGACCCGCCAAGGTAGCGGCAAATGCGTGGGTGCCAGAATCATCGGGTTTGGCGCAGAAATACAGGTAATTATGCTTTTCATAATTCAATACTGCGTCCAAACTCGGAATAGAGGCCATGCTGATTGGACCCGGCGGTAACCCCGTGTGAAGATAGGTATTATACGGCGACTCAAACATTAAATGATATTCCGTTACGCGGTGGGTAGCAAAATCGCGGCTGGCAAACACACAGGTCGGATCTGCCTGCAATTTCATGTTGATTTTCAGGCGATTGAGGTAAACGCCAGCGACTGTAGGCTTCTCAGGAACGTAATTCGTTTCGCGCTCCACAATAGAGGCCACGGTGTACACTTCCTCTGGACTCAAATTGAGGGCCTTGGCTTTGGACTTGCGGTCGTTTTTGGCCCAAAAGGCATCGTGTTCTTTCTGCATTTTTTTCACAAAAGCCTTTGGATCGGTATTCCAGTACATTTCGTAAGTATTTGGAATAAAAATCGACATCAGACTTTCGGGCGTGTAGCCAATTTCGGATAAAAATGCCGGATCGCGCAGTACTTGCAAGATGGTCAGGGAATCGGGTTCAATAAAACGCGCGGCTTTGCCTGCCACATCTTCCAACAGGCGTTCGTTGTTGAATATCACTTTTACGGGTGCCTGCTCGCCATTGCGCAACTGTTGGATCAATTCGCGGTTGGTCCATCCGGGCTGAATTTCGAAGCGCCCTGCCCGCATTTTGTCCTTTTTATAGTTCATTTGGCCCGCCAACCAGCGAAAACCTGCTTCATCTTTGATAAATCTGCCGCTTTTTAAAATTTGCACCACCTCCTCAAAATTGGAGCCGGTTGGTATACACACATATCGATTGGCAATATCGTTGGGTACCCCCGAAAAATAAATAGCCTGAATGGGTTTCCAAAAATAAGCGCCTGCTGCGATGGCTAAAACAAGCAACACCAAAGCGATGTTGCGCAAGGTGGAAGTCATTTTTCCCTTGGTCATGTGGTAAATAAATCGTTCGTTTTTGTGTAAAAAGTTGTCCTTTGGGACGTAAACTAACATAAGCATCCGCATTGTGTGGGGTTTGCCGTTGAAGCCGCAAAGGTAAATCAGGTTTTTCAGGTTTTGCCCCTTGCCTTGTACTTAACAAAGATCATTTTCCGTTGTTCTGATTGATATAGCTGCATTTCGACGAAAAACCTCAACTTTGCGGCCCGATTAAAACAATTTTGCTTTCTCAACCATATAACGATGCAATTTTTATTTCCGGCATTTTTGTTCGCGCTTGCTACTTTAGCAATTCCGATTATCGTGCATTTGTTCTATTTCCGGCGCTTCAAAAAGGTGTATTTCACCAATGTCCGTTTTTTAAAGGAAGTGAAGGAGGAAACCAGCAACCGCCAACGCCTGCGCAACCTCTTGGTGCTGCTCATGCGCTGTCTGGCGATTATATTTCTGGTGCTCGCCTTCGCACAACCGTTTATCCCCTTGTCGGGCTCGGTAAAAAAAGGCGAAAAATCGGTGAGTCTTTACGTTGATAATTCGTTCAGCATGAATGCGTTGTCGAAAGCCGCACCCTTGTTGGAATTGGCTAAACAACGTGCACGCGAGATCGTAAGCGCCTACGCACCCGACGACCGCTTCCAAATCCTGACCAACGATTTTGAAGGCCGCGACCAGCGCTTAGTAGGCAAAGAAGATGCTTTGTTGCGCATTGATGAAATTCGCAGCGGACCCGCCTCC
>CAIVGO010000653.1 GCA_903905445.1 uncultured Bacteroidota bacterium | reverse complement strand
GAAGCCGCCGCCCTCGGTAAAGCTCATATCGTACATAACCTCATGGTTGCGGTTCCAGATTAAACCGGCAGATTGCATGCTTGAAAGGTCGCGGCCGCCACCATTGCTGTAAAACAACAACTGACCATTGGCATCGGCAATGCTGGCACTGCCCTCAAAGGTATACATCGAACTGGGCGTGGTAATCTGGGCGGTACCAGAATTGAAATCAACTGCCGCGCCTTTACCAAAATGCCAAACATTTCCTTCTTTTTGGGCCTGAACAAACAGGCAATAAAAACAGCAAAGTGCTGAAAGAAATATATTTTTTTTCATGTGTGTTTGCTTTATCGAATCAAAGTTAAATTGCCAGTTGTTTTTAATGGACCATCGCAAGTAGTCATTTCTAATTGATACAAATATACACCTGCTGGTGCATATTGGCCATTGTAGGACCCATTCCATTGCGTCTCCGGATTTTCGGATTGGAACACGAGTTCGCCCCAGCGCGAATAAATACGCAGCATGAATGCCTCGAATGCAACAATTTGTCCCAACACCCCGAATGTGCCATTGCCCAAGGCATCGGTGGTTTCGGGTTTAAATACATTTGGAATGTAAAAAGGACAGGGTTGCTGCACGGTGATATTGATCGTGTCCGTTTCGGTGCAGCCATTGATGTCCGTGCCAGATACCACATACGTTTGGTCTGTTTCAGGATTGGCTACTGGATTGTCGCAATCGGCACAACTAAGGCCCGTTGCGGGTGTCCAAATATATACTGCCGCACCTGTAGCATTGAGTTGTACCTGATTTCCCAATTTTATACGGGTATCTGGCCCCACAACCACCTTAGGCGCAGGCAAAACAGTTACCGAGACCGTCGCCGAATCCCGACATTGACCATCGGATACGATAACTTTATAAAACGTTGACTGACTGGGACTTACTGTTGGGTTTGCAACCGCAGCCACTTGATCGCCGATTGCATCATACCAGGTATAATTGCTGCCCCCGCTTGCAGAGAGCTGGATCGCTGCGCCTGGACACCCGCTTGCCGTAGGTACCACTTGTGCATCTACACGATTGCCGATGGATACCACCTGAATGGTATCCGTTGCCGTGCCACATTCGCTATCTAAACTTACGAAATAGGTACCAGGGTTGCTTACGGCTATGTTGACGCTAGTTTGTCCGGTACTCCACAAAATAGTACCCGGTGTATTGGTTTCCAAGCCAATACGTATCGTGTCACCCACACAAATCGTGGTATCTGCTACAAGTAGCGCTACGCCCTCCAGGCCCTCACAGGAAACCCTGCTATCGAGTAAAAAATCGCTTAAGGTTATGCTGCGATTTTGGTGAGCAGGCGTCACGCTCAAAGAAAACGCCACATCGGAAATAATTGGCAAAGGCGGAGCAGCAATATTGATCACATTGGTGTTTTTTTCACAACAAGAAGCATCTACGTCCGATTTTGCAATAAATGCCCGCCACATCGATCCATTGGTAGTAGTATCGGAAAAACCACATATAAGCACTTGATTTCCATCAAAATAGGCGTCCGCGCCGTAATCTTGTCCATCCGTGCCAAATCCCAAAATGCCCTGCAAATCGCCCTCAGCCGAAACTTCCAAAATCACTTGATCGATGTCGACCATCGGGAAAGTTGCGCCACTGGAAGAAGCTGCAACGTATAAGGTATTATCATGGTGTTTACCGACTTTAATCGGCGCAAGATCATAGTCACTGTCAAAGGCTTTTTGGCTATTGATGGCTCCGGTTGCACTCAAATTTAAAAGCAACAATTTAGGATCGCCAACACCTTGCGATGTCTGATAAACCGCCACAAATACATCGCCATTGGATAATATCTGTCCACTCCGAAAGTAACTCCCATCGGTGCCATACTTGTACGATTTCATCCATAGAAAACTGCCATCTGCACTAAATTTCCCCAACAAACCGACCGCCTGGCCCGTGCTAAAATCGAACGTTTGCCCCAACAAATAAAACTCGCCCGAAGGCAGGGGTAATATTTCTGAAAAACTACCACTCAGGCTATTACTAAAGATTTTCTCCCAAAGTACCTGTCCATTCACATCAAATTTTACCAGAAACAACCGTCCCAGAAAAGAACTGTTTATCCGACTCATTCCAATTGCAAGAACCTCCCCATTGTCCATTTTTTTTGCATCATACCAATCATCCTGATCATTTGGTTTCCCCCATATTGTTTCCTCAATAAAACTGCCATTACCGCCCAAATGCAACACCGACGCATCAAAATAGTCCTGAAAATCGATGTCGGTGTTAAAAAACAGCACGCTACCATCGTTTAGCGTCACGATTGCGCGTGCCTCGCGCGATGATTCCGGCCTTTTCGACCACAAAACCGTCCCATCCTGGTCGAATCGGGTAACAAACGTAGCAATTTCATTATTGGCACTGCGCGCATATCCCCCCGTATACATTCCGCCGCCTGGAGCAGGGGTGATATTATAAAAGGCAATATTTTCAAACTGAGCCAGGCTATTATCGGGCGCATAAACCTTGGTAAATCTTTGTGCGGAACATGCGTATCCCATTAGAAATGCTCCTATTAAAAAAATCCTGTACATAAAAAAGAAATTTTAGAATTAAAACCTGGTTTTCAGGCCCAATCCAAGTGTGTAAAACCGGGCTTTGAGCAATTGGTCCGACAAATCCGATGAATTAAGTTGGTATTGAATATTCGGCACCAGCAGGAAGCGGCTACTGCCGATGGGTACCTCCAGTCCAGCCACCGCCCAGGCTTGCGCTTGCCGGGTATTGACCAACAACGTGCCTTGTCCTCCAGTAAACAATCGAACCGGGCGTTGCAGCAAGCGCAGGGAATAGCCATACTCCAATTGCAGTCCGATAAAATTTAAGCGGCTGGTTTGATTCACCTTGCGCACAATTGTAGTTTCCATCTTGTACAGGTTGTCTGATTGTACCGTCACCTGCACCTGATTGAGATTTTTCAAGGTATATTGTTCGCGATACGGTAGATTCGTCCAATTGAGCGCGACACCCAGGTCGGCATGTTTCCACCGAGACACCCGATAACCAATCGATAATGCCGTACCAAGGCGCTGCGGATGTAACGCCGCCACCGTTTGGAAATTCCTGGCTGCCACTTGTGGTTGCGGTTGTGCTTCCAGGTTTTGGTAACTCGACAGCACCTGAAACGCTGCTGTAAAGGTGTGGGTCTTGCGTGCACGTTGCACAATAGGTGCTGGTAAGGCCCATACTGTATCAAGTCGCTCCGTAAGCGCCTGTAACGAATCAACTGGTAAAAAGGAAACCGGGTTATCGAATGGTGCCTTGTTAAAATAGGGCACCCTTTCAAGCGCTTGTACCACAATTTCGAGTGGATCAATGGCTTTTACCAGGGTTTCGTTGACCGAAATAATAGCAGGCAATGCGGCTTTTTTAGTG
>CAIVGO010000652.1 GCA_903905445.1 uncultured Bacteroidota bacterium | reverse complement strand
GGCTACTGTCAAACGGAACGAACAAGTGCTCGTGTTGCCACAGTCATCTTCGGCCGTGTACACCACGCGGTGGGTACCGATTGGCAAACAAGGCGTCCAGCCCCAGTTACCCAAAGTATCCAGATCCCACAAGTTGTTGCCAGGGAAGGAAGTCAAAGTACCGCCTACCGTAAACATACCAATTTGCTCATTCGTGTAAGGATCGAATCCGATGACCATACCGCTGATGTTGTTGATCCGCGAGCAGTTGTCTTCGATGATTACGTCTGGCAAGTTCGTCGTTGCGCAGCAAGTGTATGGATCGGTCGTTACCGTCAAGTTTGCTGGACAAACCAAAGCCGGACCCGCTTCATCCACCACTTTAATCAACTGGATATAGTATTGTGGGTTTGCAGAGGGCGGGAATGGAGTAGTTGGCAAGCACCAATCTACTACCGTCCAGGTACGCAGGATTTTGTAAGTACCATCACATACTGGAAGCACCTGATCGGTATAAGCAGCCTGCAATTCGCAGAAAGCAGGATCCGGGAACAAGCCCCAGTTGATACCGAATGCTGTTACAAATGGAACACCTGTTACCGTTGGGTTGGTATTTACGTTGTTTGAATTGCAAGAGATGGTGAAGTCCGCTGGGAACAACACATCATCCACGTGCACGCGCTTGAAGTAAATGTACTGGGTACAGATACTTTCGTTGCCCCATGCGTCTTTGGCGGTCCATTTACGCACTACATATGCGCTGAGATCAGGCACCCCGTTGAAGCCTTGGCCGCAAGCCAGATCATTCCAGGTGTCCACAAAAGTCAGCGTGTAGTTCGAACAATCCGTTACGGTTGGGAACGCTGTTGCGATGCCCAATACGTTTTTGATGTAGTTCGGTTCGTAGTTGGTGATCGGGCAGAACAAGGTGATGTCTGCGCATTCGATCGTCGGTTCTAATTTATCTTCAATTTTGATGTTGCCCCAGCATTTGTTGCCAGTTACCAAATGCGTTACGCGCACCTGGTAGGTTTTACCCACATCGCTGGCGTTTACCACACCAGGAACCCAAGGGCCGTTGCCATAAGGAAGGGTAACATCGAGTTCTACAATATAGTCATCGTAACAACCATAAGAACCTTCGAGGATATCATCCGGGTTGATTTCAGAGATACAATCGACATCCAAAGACAAGTAAACCAAATCGTTACAAGCCAATTGTGCTGGAGTAGCGATCACATTTACAATGGTTGATACTTTTTGGATACAACCTGGGTCGTTGGCACCTACCGCTTTGGGTACGCCACCATTTACCGTGTATTCAATCGTGTATTGTCCAACACCAGCACCTGGATCGAATTGGGTTGCCACAACACCATTTACTGTAAATACAGCGCTTACGATGTTGGCATCACCAGGGGTACCGGTCAAGTTAACTACATCCGAGTACAAGCAGAAATCACCGCTTAAGTCGGAAGTGATGGCTGGGTTCGGATATTGGCAAGCGTTGCCGATGCTCAAAGTTGTGCCAAGGCCGTTGGTTACGCTAAGGGTGTAACCCAAGGCGTCGATGTGTACACCCTTCAATTGGAAGGCATTGTTGCCCAGTGGTGTCAAAACCGTCCCTATTGCAATCGGCGAAGGCGCTGCAGGTGGTGCAGGGCTAGCTGAAGCATATAAGCCATTTACGGCAGATACCACCCAGATTTGATTGCTTGGCGCATTTACCTGGATCGTTTCGTCGAATTGGCCGTTCGTTAAGTTCGTTGCGTTGTTTTTACAAACACATGGATCTGTAATAGATGGAGCGCAAACAAATGTGGAAACAATCACATTACCTGTCATGCTGACAGAACAATTGGTAGCCACATTGGTACCAACCACCGTGTAAGTTCCAGCTATTTGATAGCCAAAACTGATTGCATTTCCAGTACCAGCAACAGGAGCACCAACGTTATTACCACCACGTTGCAACTGATAAGAAACTCCTGTAACGGATCCACTCAAGCCCACTAAAGTACCCAGATCGGTACCAAGGCAGTATCCACCACCCCCTGTTACTGTAAAGGCAGCAGATGGAAGCGGATTAACGGTGATTGTTCTAGTAGAAGTGACCGTACATCCACTCGCATTGGTTACGGTTACCGTGTAAACAGTTGTTGCCGCTGGTGTAACCGTAATGCTTGGCGTGGTAGCACTGGTGCTCCAAATATAAGCAGTACCCCCTGAAGTAGCGAGGGTAACAGATCCACCCACACAAATAATTCCGTCATTGTTGGTTGTACCTGAAGTTTCCGCCACCGTGATTACGGGTGTTGGAAGTGGATTTACTGTAATTGTACGGGTAACAGTAGCCGTGCAACCAGCAGCACTGGTGGCGGTTACGGTATACGTAGTAGTTGATGCAGGAGAAACGGTAATGCCTGCAGTTGTTGCACCGGTGCTCCATGCGTAACTTACACCGCCTGTTGCGGTTAAAGTAGCCGATGCGCCTGCACAAATAATACCATCATTTGAAGTAGCCCCAGAAGTTTCTACAACACTGATACTAGGTGTAGGAAGTGGGTTAACGGTCACTGTGACCGGTACGCGATCAGAAACACAAGATGAGGCATAAGTCAACGTAATTTGTCCATTGCCCGCGTTAACATCGTTCGTCGTTGCGCCCGTGTTCACGCCACCAATATAGGAAGAGCCACCAGCACCGCCGCCGCCAGCACCTTTATCATTGCCAGAGCATCCGGTTGTACCAGCAGAACCGCCGCCGCCGCCGCCGCCATTGATATAACCGCCACCGCCGCCGCCACCCGCAGGAATTGCAGGAAACGAAAAGCAACAGCAACCTTGGCCATCACCACCGGTGCCATTCGACGAACCTGGCGCACCTAAAAAGCCGCCACAACCAATTCCCGCTGCACCGCCAGTTCCCAAACTACCGCCAAAACCACCACCAGCAACACCGCCGGGAGTAGGTGAATCGTTGCCATTTGCACCACTCAAACCACCACCAGCACCACCATTACCGCCCATGGCATTGGTTTCACAACCTGTAGCGCCGCCGCCACCGCCGCCGCCAGCAACAATGACGCGATTCGACAAGCTTGTTCCGCCCACCCGAATATCAGATGCGCCGCCGCCGCCGCCGCCATTACCCGTAGCAGCAAAAGATGCCGCTCCTTTACCCGCTGCGGCATCTATGTTTGTATTTACACCTGTATCGCCACCGCCATCGGCACCTGGCTTGTTATTTCCACCATTTTCACCACCGCCATCGGCACCACCGTTAAATCCGCCAATTTTGCCATTGGCAATTCCACCTACATATAAGTTCAGCACTTGCCCAGGCGTAACGGCCAAAACACCGGTTGCTTTTCCACCTTTTGCCCCAGCACCGGCATTCGAGCCCGTGCCGGAAGCCCCCTGTGCGCCTAATACTTCAATCGAAATCGAAGTTACATTTGCAGGAACCGTGAACGTTTGTACCGACCCTGTATACGAAAAAACAGTACTTGCCTGGGTCGCAAGCGTTTGCTCTACATAATAGGTCTTATTGCCCGACAAAGGTCCTACTGGCAAAACCGCTCCTGTACCTATTGGATCTCCGCCCACGGCTTGATCAAACCAGGAAAAAGTAGCACCATTTGCTGGATTTACGACCGATAAACTGGTAGAAGCACCCGCACAAATTGGATTTGGAGATGCTGTTGCTACAGGAAGTGGACAAAAGTCTGTGCTGTAACTTAAGTACACAGCATCGGTTTCCGGATCAATATAAAGTTCAAATCCATAAGTTTGACCACGCACAATTGAAAGCGCGTTGCCATTTGCATCCAAGTAAGGTCCAGAAAGTACAGACAAGTTATTTGCACCAGATAAGGTTCCTTCGACATCAAAAACAAGCCATCCATTTGTTCCGGCATGCGACACACCCCAAAATGGATCACTCCAGTTTACCGTACTTCCATTTCCATTAAACAAAAATTCGATCGAAGTAGCACCATTAAAGGACAAGTTGCCACCCACATCGATACCATCAAAATTAGTACCGCGACCAGCATTTGTATTACCAATAGATTCCCATAGGATGCTTGCACCTGCGTTGTAGGTCAAATTGGACGTAAACGTTTGAATACCAGGCGAGTTTCCAGGAGCATGGGTGCCGCTAATCGAAGTTTCCGACGATTTAATCGTGCCCGTTCCCTTCAGTGTTGCACCTGCATTAATTGTAACCTGACCAGCAAGCCCTTCTTCCATCGCAGCGCCATTCCAGAAAAAAGAACGCATCGTGCCATTTACCTGCAACGTGCCCGCTTCTACTGCAGTAGTTCCGCGATAGTTTGTAAACGCGCCTGAAGCGATGGAAAGGGTTCCAGTTCCGGTCTTCCGCAAACTTCCAATGCTTGCTCCTTCGTGAAAATCAACAATTTCATTTGTTACATTCAAAATGGTACTTGAATCTACAAAAACCTGCGTAGTGCCATTCCCTGTTCTTGCACTATTTGTGGTAGTGCCATCAGAAAAAGCAGAAGCGAGTGCAAAACTGGCTGACAAGGTTTCTGTGCTACCTCCAGTAGCCCTTAAATGTGCATTCGTGGTACCATTTAAGACAAATCTTGAGCTACCATTGATCGTCGAGCCATTTTTCATTGTAACCGTAGACAAATATTCACCATTATTAAAGGTGAAGGTGGCATTGTCTAAGGTCACAGAAGTCGCATCACCAATTTGATTTGCAACCAAAACTTCAAGGGTAGTACCAGGCTTCATCTGAACGTCCTGATTGGGTAAGGATCGATTTCCATTACCGCCGCCGGCAACCCTGTTTAAAACTACTTTTCCTTCCATTACCGTAGTAACGCCTGGTGTTACGGGGTTCAAAAAACCACCGGGGTCATAAACCATGTTCACCGTACCTGCGCCGGTTTTTAGCATGTTTACCGGGTTGCCCAACTGCGGGTAAGCAGTGGTATAGTCCGAAGTCCCTGCAGGTACATGAATGGTTTCATTGTAGGTTTGCCCCAAAACCTTGCCGCCCCAACTGCCTAACAGCAGCAAAACGACCATGAGTTTTGGAAAGGCCCATCGGGTTAGGATTTGCCGTTTTTGATTAAAGTATGCTTTTTTCATGTTTTGAAATTATAAAGGATGAAGGATTGATTAAATTTTAAGTTGAATTGCACTATTCAATTTCTGAAATCAAACAGGAATACTTGACCCAAACTGCCTCTTTTGAAAATATAAAAAAGCAGTGGATCATGCCAATCAAAGCAAAACCTTGGAAAATGGATTTATTCCGATGTTGAAAACATGGATGCTTAGTGCGTCATCCCCAGCAAATACCGGTTTTATAAAAAAACAGAATGACCTACAACCTGGCGGTTGCTGCCTGAAATCTTTCATGAGCGTGTTTGATTAAAAAAAATAAAAATGGAACCTTTAAGTCAGATTGGCGCGCTTTTTAGTCCAAGCAACCATGTCTAACTTTCTTAATTTGGACAAAAGTACCATTAAGCCTCCTTCCATAACAGGCCAAAATCCAAGTTTTAAAACCCAGAAAAAAGCGAACAACTACTTATACATAATGAACTATATTACTCATTTTCAAATCTTTAAGTTAATTAAATTTTATAAAAAATATTTTAAAAACCCATTAAAACATATAGCCCAAATTGTAAAATTTAACCAAAACCAATTACAACAAAAAAAGCCGTTACAACTTTATCGTTGCAACGGCTTTTACTTACTTGTTGAGGTCTCGAGCGGACTCGAACCGCTGTAGCAGGTTTTGCAGACCTGTGCCTAACCACTCGGCTACGAGACCATCATGTTTTTAAGCGGCTGCAAAGAAAAGGGTTTTTATCAATACCGCGCAAGGTTTGAGGATAAGTTTTTTTTAAAAAGATAAAACCTGCAATCTTAATTCCCTTACATATATTTGGGCGCCTTAATCAATGCCACTTTTTATTTGGCATCTCTCTCTATTCACTCAACTTTTTACCAAAAAATATGGGTAAAGGACTACAGTTTCTCGATTACATTGTTTTTCTGGTCTATTTCTGCATCGTGGCAGGTTACGGCTATTGGATCTATCGACAGAAAAAAAACCAGGAAGTCAGCACAACTGACTTCTTTTTGGCCGAGGGGTCGCTAACTTGGTGGGCCATTGGCGCTTCCTTGATCGCTTCTAACATCAGCGCCGAACAATTTATTGGCATGTCGGGCTCCGGCTTTGCCATGGGCTTAGCCATCGCATCGTATGAATGGATGGCAGCGGTCACGCTTTTGGTGGTGGCGGTCTTTTTCCTGCCCATCTACCTGAAAAACAAAATTTACACCATGCCACAGTTTCTGGCACAACGCTATAGCCCCCTGGTGGCTACGATCATGGCGGTGTTCTGGTTGCTCGTGTATGTGTTTGTAAACCTAACCTCCATCCTGTACCTGGGCGCTTTGGCGGTGAGTACCATCTCTGGCCTCGACTTTACCACTTGCTCGATCGGCCTGTCCATTTTTGCCGTCATCATTACCCTGGGCGGCATGAAAGTAATCGGATACACGGATGTAATTCAGGTCCTGGTGCTGATTTTGGGTGGTTTGGCTACTACTTATTTGGCGTTAGACCTGGTCGCGCAACATTTTGGCGGACATGGCGCTTTTGCGGGCCTGAGCAATTTGTATGAAAAAGCAGGCGATCACTTCCATATGATCCTCAACAAGGGCCAAATGATGATGCCCGATGGTAAAGGGGGCACCGAAGACGCCTATGATAAACTCCCGGGCCTCGCGGTGATTGTGGGTGCCATGTGGATTGCCAACCTCAACTACTGGGGCTTCAACCAATATATTACGCAACGTGCTTTGGGTGCCGATTTGCCCACTGCCCGTGCTGGTTTGCTATTCGCGGCTTTCCTGAAACTCTTAATGCCGATTATTGTGGTAATTCCGGGCATCGCTGCGTATTTGTTGTACCGCGAAGGCGTGTTTAACACAGAAATGCTGGATGGAACGTCCGTTCGGCCCGACCGTGCTTATCCGGTGCTGCTCAATTTATTGCCTACAGGTTTGAAAGGTTTGTCGTTTGCAGCTTTAACCGCCGCCATCGTGGCCTCGCTTGCGGGTAAAGCCAACAGTATCTCTACGATCTTTACCCTCGATTTGTACAATAAATTCTTCAATAAAAACGCCAGCCAGGAAACACAAGTACGCGTGGGCCGCATCACCATTGTGGTGGCCATGGTCATCGGTGCGATTGTTGCACCTGTTTTGTCGAACTTCGGACAAGCATTCCAGTTTATTCAAGACTTTACCGGCCTGATTTCTCCAGGTGTAGTTGCTATTTTCTTGTTGGGCTTCTTCTGGAAACGCGCTACAGCCAGTGCAGCATTGGCAGCTGCGATTGCGACCATTCCGATCGGTTTGCTCTTGCAAGAATTGTTTGTGAGCATGCCGTTCTTACACCGCATGGGCTGGGTGTTCTTTGCCCTCGTTGCGCTGATGGTGGTGGTTAGTCTGATCGATAAAAAAGGTCAGGAAAAAGTACACGGCATTGAAGTAGAATCGTCCATGTTCCGCACTACCCCGGCCTTTACAGTAGGCATGGTGCTGGTTTTGGGCATTATCGCTGCTTTGTACACCATTTTCTGGTAGATATATAATTGTTTCACCCCTTCTGGCTTGGTTTTTCAACCGCTTTTATCCTTATTCGTGAAAAAAGTGGTTGAAAAACTAATCCAGAAGGGGTGAAAAATTTCAACTAAACGCTATTTAAGTCTAAATTACCGTATTCCTTTCCCGGCCAAAAACGCTTCAATCAATGCGGCCGCTTCCCGGTGTTTTTCTTCCAATACAAAATGACCACCGTTGAGCAGACTGATTTGGGCGTTTTTAATATCTTTTTTAAACGCTTCCGCACCTGGCGCTGTAAATAAAGGGTCGTTTTTGCCCGATATCACCAACGTTGCCGGTTGATATTTTCTAAAATAGTCCTGCCAAACGCTATACAATGGCAAATTACTGCCATAATTGCGCACCAAAGCAAGTTGGATGTCTAAGTTTCCCGGACGATCAAGGTAATATTGATCGGTGATATAACTATCCGGATTGATGCGCGACACGTCTTCAGCACCGACTGTATATTGCCATTGGGTACCTGCAAGGGTCATGAAGTTTTTAACGGGTTGAACGGTAACTTCATTAGGATCTTGAATATAAGCAACCAATGGCTTAAGTGCATCTCCCAACCCTTCGTTATAGGCATTAGCATTTTGCACAATTAAAGCCTGAATTTGCTCCGGATGTTGCGTGGCAATCCGAAAACCAACCGGACCGCCGTAATCCTGTAGGTACAAACTGAATTTTTTCAAACCCAATGCTTCTGTAAAATGATAAACCGTTAGCGCCAGGTTGTCAAAGGTATAATCGTATGCTTCCGTTCCAGGCATACTGCTTTGTCCAAAACCTGGATAATCCGGGGCAACTAAGTGATAGTTTGCAGATAAATCGTCAATCAAGTCCCGGTACATGTGCGAAGAGGAAGGAAAACCATGCAAAAGTAAAATGGTTGGTTTCGACGGATCACCGGCTTCGCGGTAAAAAACATCGAGACCATCCACTTTTATGGTTTTAAAATGTACCGGTGAAGTGCGGTGATAATTACTGGTAAAAGATTCAAATACGGTGGCTCCAAGCAGGAGCAGGGCGATCAAAATGGTACTTTTTTTCATGTTAAAGGTTGTTGATTGAAATGATTTTGAACAGACAAGTCTGTATTTTTTTAATGATGCTTTTTTAAGTTCGGTGCAAAGATAAGCGGCTTTTAATGAACAGACAAGTCTGTATGTTATTTATTTTAAAATAAATTTTCTCAATGCAGTTTTTCCCACGCAAACAGTACCATAAACCATAATACTGGGCATTTTCGCGCAAATGCTACATAGATTTTTCTGCGTTAAATCTGCGCTTTTTTTCTGTGTAGCATCTGCGCGAAACCAAAATGCTCCGGAATGAAACCACAAACCCCTATTTCGAAACAAACGGACCAAACACCTGCTTAACCAACCCATCCTGGTTTCGATCGTCCAAAACATATACCGTGTATTCCTTTCCCCCAGGCGATACGCGCACCACAATATGGCCTTGCGTACTCCGATAATTGTCCTTAAACCACGGGCCATACGTTACCAGCGTTTCCGGGTGCATGTTGGTGGATAAAATAACACGCCCTTCTGCGTCCTTTTCTTTATAAATCAGGCGTTGATACACTTCCTGCCCGGGATGATCGGAACACCACAATTGCTGAACCACTACTTTTGGATCGAGTGTTTTAACAAAAAAGTCATTGGTCGCATCCCGGTTGCCGTGGTGGTTGAGGGTGGTCACTTCTACTTTTCCCACCGCTTTGGCCATCGGCGTTTCTACATCAAACCAGGCGGGCAAACCAAATCCCTGCAAACCGGTGTTGTCCCCGCCCGTAAAATAATCAAAATCGCCATACGATATTTTGAAAGCCAGGCTTAGCGGATTTTCATTGTATTTGC
>CAIVGO010000651.1 GCA_903905445.1 uncultured Bacteroidota bacterium | reverse complement strand
GGGGTGGATATTTTGGCGACCGATAAATTAGGACGTCTCAACATTAGCCGCGACGGATGCAGGCAACGCGATTGGTTTGTTTTTAATTTTTGCAAACAAAATAACCTGCCTGTGGTGGTAAGCATGGGCGGCGGGTATTCACCGCGTTTGGTGGATATCCTTGAGGCCCATGTCAATACCTTCCGCATGGCCCAAACCGTGTTTTTTTAAATTGGTCAAACATTTTTTTGAAAAAAATAATACAATTCGTATTTACTTAGTTCCCAAGTTTCCTTATCTTTGCAGCCCATTCTTAAAAAAGTTTCATTTTCATCAAAAAAAGGAGAAATACATGCTCATCGTTGAAGTAAAAGACGGCGAAGTAATTGACAAAGTACTCAAAAAGTACAAACGTAAATTCGAAAAGGCAGGCATTTTGAAGGAACTGCGCCGCCGCAAAAACTTCACTAAACCTTCCGTACAGCGCCGCACAGAAGTGCTCAAAGCTGTTTATAAGGAGGAAACCTACGGCAACAAGAACGATTAATTGGAGGCATTTCACCAGTCTTCCTTTTACGGATATTTAGCGCTTGAACGCCGGTTTTCAGCCCACACGCTGAGTGCCTATCAAAGCGATCTTGCAAATTTTATTGCTTTTTTGGAGCAGCAATGCCTTACCTCACTCGATGGGGTAAGGCATTCGCATATACGGTCCTGGATGGTCGCGCAAATGCAGGAAGGTCAAAGCAACCGCAGCATCAATCGCCGACTGTCTTGCCTGAAAACGTATTTTAAATACCTGAAAAAACGGGGTTTTATCGACAAAGACCCCATGAAAAAGGTGATTTCACCCAAAACAGGCACCCGCTTGCCCGTGTATGTGCAGGAATCCCAAATGACGGCCCTGTTTACCTTTCACGATTTTGGCGACGATTACCTCGGACAGTTGCATCGCATCATCCTCGAACTTTTGTATGCCACGGGTATGCGCCGCAGCGAGTTATCGAACCTCAAAATAAAAGATATTGACTTCGGACGCTCGGTATTTCGGGTATTAGGGAAAGGCCAAAAGGAGCGTTTTGCACCCATTCCGCCCTATATCGTGGCTATATTGAATGCTTTTATCACCTTACGGGCAGCAACCTTTCCATCAGCCGAAACACCGCCTTTTCTGCTGCTCAACCGCAAAGGCGCGCAAATGAGCCCCGAAAGCATTTATTATGTGGTACACAAGTACTTAAGTTTGGTTACGACCGTCGAACAACGCAGTCCACACGTGCTGCGCCACTCTTTTGCCACCCATTTATCCAACAATGGGGCCGATTTAAATGCAATCAAGGAACTTTTGGGGCACTCCAGTTTGGCAGCCACCCAGATTTATATGCACAACAACATCGAACGGCTCAAAAAAGTGTACGACCAGGCCCACCCCAAAAGCGCCGAACCAGAGGACGAGCCGCCCGTTTGATGTAATTTTTAAAACAAATAATTTTATTTTATTTTTAGAATCGCTTGATTCTATTATTTTTGCGCTTTAAGGCAATAACTTATTCGGATATTGCCCCATCAGAAAACAATTGTTCATCCAATACCAGCAAGATTATTCATGTTAAAACGCCTTCAAATTCGCAATTATGCGCTGATAGACGAACTGGAGATCGATTTTTCGGAGCACTTGACCATTATTACGGGCGAAACCGGCGCAGGCAAATCTATTTTGCTGGGGGCTTTGGGCATGGTCATGGGGGAGCGCGCCGATATGAAAGTGTTCTACAATGACGGTGAAAAATGTGTGGTTGAAGCGACTTTCGACGTGGATCGGTACGACTTGCAGGAATTTTTTACCGAAAATGAATTGGATTACGATTCAGAACTGGTCATCCGCCGCGAATTATCACCGGCGGGAAAAAGTCGGGCTTTTGTAAACGATACACCTGTCAACAACCAAATTTTACAACGCCTGACCGAATCGCTCATCGATTTGCACCAGCAGTTTGATACGCTGGATATTCACAATGTCAATTTTCAGTTGCGGATGATTGACGCCCTGGCCGATAACGCCCCGATGTTGAAAACCTACCAACAAGGCTACCGCAAATACGCTTCTGACCGTAAAAAACTCGCTGCTCTAATCGATCAAAGTGAAAACGGCGCGAAAGAGATGGAGTTTATGCGTTTTCAATATGAGGAATTGCAAAAAGCAGCCCTGGTTTCTGGAGAACAAGCCACCATGGAGGAAGAACTCCTGCGCCTCACCAATGCCGAACACATTAAACTGACCTACGGATCGGCCTACAATTACCTCAACGAAAACGAACAGAATATCATCGGTCAATTGCGCGAAATTGGCCGATCCATGAGCAGTACCCGCAAGTTTTCGGGTGAACTATCTGCCCTGAGTGATCGTTTGGATGCCGTAGTGATTGATTTACAAGATATTGCAAAAGATTGTGAGCGCATCGACGAACGTACCGAGCACGATCCACAACGCATCAGCGAAGTACAGGAACGCCTCAATATTGTGTATAAACTGCAAAAAAAGCACGCGGTAAATACGATTGATGACTTAATTAAAATTCAGGAAGCCCTGGAGGCACAATTGGGTGGGTTTACCGATTTAGGCGCCACCATTGCCCAATTGGAAGCAGAAATCAAGGAAAATGCCGATCGTTTGTATGAAATGGCGGCAACCATGAGCACGCGCCGGAAAAGTGTGGTGGCCGATTTTGAACAGAAGGTGGTGCAAATGCTCACCCAACTTTCCATGCCCCACGCGCGCCTGCAAGTCGCCATTGAGGATACGAAAGCACTGAGCAATACGGGCACCGATGATGTGCAGTTTTTGTTTGCCAGCAACGCGGGAAGTAAGTATTTGCCCATCAAGGACGTGGCATCGGGTGGTGAATTGTCGCGTTTAACCTTGTGTACCAAGAGCTTAGTGGCCGATGCCATTCCATTGCCCACCCTTATTTTTGACGAAATTGACTCTGGCGTCAGTGGCGATGTTTCCATGAAAATGGGTTTGATTCTCAAAGAGTTAAGTTCGCGGCACCAGGTAATCAGCATCACCCACACCCCACAGGTTGCTGCGCGGGCCGATCGCCATTATTTTGTATTTAAGAAAGTACATGAAAACCGTACCGTGACCAATGTGCGTTTGCTCACCCAGGAAGAACGGGTGCGATCCATTGCCGTGATGTTGAGCGGAAATCCGCCAAGCGAATCGGCCTTGAATACCGCGCTGGAATTAGTGCAAGGATAACTTTTATGCCATTTTAAAAAACCAAATTCGGGTTCTGCTCGTATACATGTTTGTCTGCACCGGGACTTTTTTCCCTTTTAAATTGAAGCGCGGGCAAGTGATATGAAACCTTGTATATATTTGACGCAAAATCCGTCGCCGTTGAAGCATACCCTGTCCGATACCGCCATTTTGCTTTTTAGTCGCAGTGTACGTGCCGAGGCGCATGCCAAGCAGCTGCGCGATGTGCCGGATCCGGGAGTGCAAACGCAAATCGCGCATAAAATGATTGCCCACACGCGCAAAATTGCTCGCGCAAGTGGTTTTCCGGTGATTTTCTTTTCAGAAGCACAGCAACAAGGCGCTCATTTTGCCGAACGGTATATCCATGCCTTCGAAACAATTTTTGCGGCGGGTTATTCCCGGGTCATTTCCATCGGCAATGATTGCCCGGATTTAAAAACGGAGGACCTCCTCGAAGCCGCCAACGCTTTACAGCATCAGGGTATGGTGCGCGGCTTGGCAACCGACGGGGGCGTATTCCTGTTGGGTTTTCAAAAAGATGCCTTTAAACGGCATGATTTATTGCAATTGGCCTGGCAAACCGACCAGGTACAAGCCCAACTGGCCCAACTTTATCCCGAAGGCGCCATATTAAGCGTTCAACGCTCCGATTTAGATGCCACAGCCGATTTTGACTATTGGGCGAATACCTGCTGCAAGTCCGCGCGTTTGTTTTTACAACTTAAAAGTCTGTTGACACGGCGGGTTCAGGTTTTTGAGTGCCCAATTCCGGCCAACACCGTCGTATTGTTGGGGCTTTCCCATTTGCGCGCACCACCTTTTGCGGCCTGATTTTATCCTAAACGCCGCCTGAAAGGCAGCATTTATTGTCATGCTGAGCGCTGATTGTCAGTCATTTAGGTCTATGGCCATGCGCAAAACAATACAGCGCGCAGTATAGCGCAATTTTCCCATTTTAAAACAATTCAACCAGTTGCAGGCTTGATTCGGTGTTTACCACTGGATCGACGTTGTTGCAACGCATTCCCTTTTTGTAATATGAAGCATGTACTTACGCTCTTTGCATTTTTAGTGCAATTTTCCCTTTTTGCCCAGGTCGATCTGGAGGTTTCCCTTTCCGAATATAAAACAGGCGCTGCTTTGTCGGACCTTACTGTACAATTAGTTAATCCGGCAATCGGTTACTCCGCCGAGCGCAGCACCGATGCCTTGGGTAAAGCCACCTTTTCCGGCTTGTCCCTTTCTGGCGTGTATGAAGTAATGGTGGCCGAAACCGACCGATTTGCAGCTGCCAAACGTGGAGATATCGTGCTACGTTCAAACACCAATGCGGGCGTACAATTGGTTTTATTTCCTAAAAATGGGGTTACCATCGAAACCGTGACCATTCAAGGTTCCTCGCGCATCAATACCCGAAATGCCGAGGTTTCCTCCGAATTGAAGCAAAAAGAGATTGAAAGTTTGCCTTTAGAAGGCCGCGATATTACCCGGGTGTTGTACCGTTTGCCCAATGTGGTGCAGGCCACGGGCTTTTATCCGGAAGCGCCGAATGTTAGCATCAATGGCTCTAATGGCTTGTTTACCAATTACATGATCGATGGAATGGACAACAACGAGCGCTTTTTGGGGGGACAGAAATTTTCGATTCCGGTTGGTTTTGCCAAGAATATCAACGTTTTAACCAACAATTTCTCTACCGAATATGGCCTTACGGCAAATGGGGTGGTGAATGTAACTTCTCGCTCTGGCTCTAACGAGCGCTCGGGTGAGGTATTTGTGATCAATCGCCCTGGTCCGGCACTCGACGCGTCTTCCCCGTATGCTCAGCGCGACTTGTCAGGCAACCAGGTGAAGGATGGTTTTCAACGGTATCAGGCTGGTTTTGGCTTGGGCGGCGCGATCCGTAAGGACAAAACATTTTACTATATAAATGCCGAATATACAAGAGATTACAAGGATAATTTGTTGAATTCGCCTTCCTTGGGCGTAAATGAAACGGTACGCGGGGAAAACAACTTTGCTTACTTAAGTGCCAAAATCGACCATAACTGGAGCAGCAATTTCCGCTCAGCCTTGCGTGCCAATGTTGGGGTGGTAAACATCGATCGGCAGGGTGGGGGACTTGAAGGCGGCGTTTCGTTTCCTTCCAGCGGCAACAAGCAAGACCGCAATTCTATTTTGATTGCCAGTCAGAACACCTATTTAGGCAATCGTTTTAAATCAGAAACCAACCTGCAATACAGTCGTTTCCGCTGGAATTACGGCCGTTCGATCAATGGCGACAGTCCACAAGTAGTAGTGCTCGACCCAAGTGGGGTTACGGCAGCCGTGTTGGGCCACCCGGGTTACTTTTTTGATGATACCGAAAATACCTTACAGGGCCAACAAAAACTCACGTTTTACCGCAACCGCCACACCATCAAAACGGGGGTAGAAGTGATTAGCGCCGACCATCAGTTGGCGGGCGGTGGCAATGTAAATGGTAATTACACCGTACAATTGAATCAGAATCAATTAGATGCAGTTAAAAACCTGCGCAAAGGTGCGGCATTGGGCATCAATGATATTCCTGCCGATGTACAAGTGGTAGGGTATGGCGTTGAACTGCGTCCGGCCACTTTCGGCACCCGCCAAACCATCTATTCCGCGTATGTAGAGGATGCAATTAATTTGAATAAAAAACTCAACCTGACCCTGGGTTTGCGGTATGATTACGACAATTTGTCGAAAGGTGGTTCAACAGAAGGCGACCTGGATAACATAGCACCGCGTTTTAGTTTTAATTATAAACTGAACAGCAGCAGCAGTTTGCGCGGTGGATATGGGATCTTTTACGACAAAATCCTGTACGCCATTTACTCCGATGCCTTGCAGCAAAACACCACCGATGCCGACTACAAAAAGCAGCTGCAGGCTTTGAAAGACAAAGGTATTTTGCCTGCCAGCACCGATTTGAACCTGATTACTTTTGATGGAAACGCGGGTGCTTCTGCCAACAATGTTACTTATTTGAACGGGCCATCCTACATCGAATTGCAGGCACAACGCGCGGGCGCATTCAGCAACGAACGCCGCATATTGAATCCAAATGGCTACCAAAACCCCTATACGCACCAGTTTTCGCTGGGTTATCAGCGCCAATTGGATGAAAATCGCCTGTTTTATGTCGATTTGGTGTACAATAAATCCAATAACTTGTTCCGGTTGCGCGATTTGAATGCGCCAGCAGCCTATCCGCTCAATGATCCCAACAATGTGATCGTACGCACAGGCGCGCAAGCCGACCTGACTCGTCCTGTTGCGATTGTAAATGGTACTGCGACGATCAATGGCGAGGTTTTAACGGGTGTTGCGCGCAGTGTTACCGTATCTGAAACCGCAGGCGAATCCAAATATTATGCGGCCTCTTTCAACTTTCAAAAAGAGCGCGGGGAAGACAAGTACAGCTGGCGTTTTATTTACACCTTGTCGCGTTTGCGCAATAATACCGAGGATATCAACTTTAAAGCGCAGGATAGCAATAACTTTGAGGCCGAGTGGGGGCCGAGCATCAACGACCGAACCCATGTGTTGAACGGTATTTATGCGTACTATCCATGCAAAGGCCTGGCCATTACTTTAGCCGCCTTGATTCAAAGCGGTCAACCCATCAACCGGATCCCAGATGCTACCAAATACGGCACTGCCGACCTGAATGGCGACGGCCGGTCCTTTGCAGATGCTTACACGGGCAACAGCGACCGTCACCCGGGTGAAAAGCGCAACAGCGACCGCCTGCCCTGGTCGAACACTTTTGATGCCGCTGCGGAGTACCGTTTTGGCAATTCTGGTATTATTTTGCGCGCCGATGTGTTCAACCTGTTCAATGCGGTCAATTTGAGCGGCTATTCCAACAACGCGACGCAAAGCAACCAGGTGCAAGTTGGTTCGGCCGCCAGTGGCTTGCTGGTGCGCCGGAATGCTGCACCACCACGCCAGTTTCAGTTTGGGCTGCGCTGGGTGTTTTAGGGAGTTGTTAGTTGTTAGTTGTTAGTTTGGACATGCATTTGGCTTTGGGGCGGTAGCCCTTGGAGGTGACACCTCGGACGGTAACCCTTGGAGGTGACACCTCGGACGGTAACCCTTGGAGGTGACACCTCGGACGGTAACCCTTGGAGGTGACACCTCGGACGGTAACCCTTGGAGGTGACACCTCGGACGGTAACCCTTGGAGGTG
>CAIVGO010000650.1 GCA_903905445.1 uncultured Bacteroidota bacterium | reverse complement strand
GTAGTATCAAAATTGACCGCCGTGTAGGTTACCAACATGCTCGTGTCACAATTGTCCGTAATAAATGCAGGCGCAAGTGTGGGGTTCGGGTTCGTGCACGGCAGCGTCACGATTGGTGGGAAGCCTGCTATGACAGGTTTTATCGTGTCTACAATTTGAAACCGGAGGGTGCGTTGGTTGATATTACCGCAATCATCCGTGGCGCGAAATGAAACATCGACCCACCAGTTACATTGATGGGGCGGCACTACGGGAAATGGCCCCGTCACAAAGTTGCCTGTACCGGTTTGGCCATTTGAAGTTCCCCAACTAAAATTCGTCCAACTTGTACCCGAACATCCATCTGTGACAGTTGCATTTCCATGGGCATTAATCCAGGCAACGAGGGCAGCATTGTCATTACCACCGCATAACTCGGTGGTATTTACACCCGAAATGACGGGTGGCACGGTGTCAATTACACCAAAAGTAGCCGTCCCGGCAGTAGCCGTATTTCCACAGGCATCTCTTACAGAAAAGGTGACCGTTACTTTTCCCCTTACTTTGGGATAATCGATCGTGCCAATGGTCATATCCATACAACCATTGGCATAAGAAGCCAATAGTGCGGCAACTACTTGGGCGGAATCACGCACCAAACCGCCAATTTTCATTTCATATTGCAGCAGGTTTTGCTCGGTACAGGAATCTATGGTTTGTAAATAACCTTTTTTATTGATCCAATTGCCCAACGCGTTGAGCGGGCTTGCCACGCTGGTGCAATAGGCGACTGTATCTTTGGGCGCACCTAAAATAACAGGTGGCTGGTTGTCGGATGTAGAAAAAGTGGCCGTTGTGGGGTTGGCTATCCCGCAATGGTCAATTGCCCGGAAGGTTACCAAAATAGGAACTTTACATCCTGGGGGAAAACTAGGTGGTGCGTCATTGGTCAGCGCCTGAATACCCGAAGGATCCGATGCCGTAAAGTTTGCCATTTGGGTAGCCAGCCAGGCGGGATAAGCCGTATTCAATTGGGTGCAGGAGGCAGCGCCATTTTGTGGGAAAACTGAAATACTTGGCGGAAGGGTATCCTGGTAAATGATGATCGTTTGGGTATAAGTAGCCGTGTTCCCGGAACCATCGGTAGCGGTCCAGGTACGGGTGACGGTTCCGCCAGCACAGGTGTCGGGGCGGGTGCTTTCTGTAAACGTCCGGGTTATATTGACTTGACCTGTACAATTATCGCTTACTGGAAGGATGGTATCACTGGGAATTTGGAGCACCGAGCTTAATGAAAGCGGCGTCGGGAAAGCCGTCGTATTAAAAACAGGAGGCGTAACATCCAGGATAGAGACGGTATAAATAAAATTGGCCGTATGCCCCTGGTCATCCGTAACCTTCCAACTCACGATCAAGTTATTGTAAGGCGCTGGCCAAAGGTCGGTATATAGGTAACCAGAAGCAACGGGATCGAACGCGGAGGACGTAATATTAGCCCCAACGGTGGAAGTAACAACGGGTGTTGCTAATCCGCCTGTTGCCAGGGAGGCACCACAATCTACGCCGACCGCAATGATGGTGTTTGAGGGCGGTGTAAAATTGAAAAAACTGGTTTGCGCATCCAGTCGGTTCGACTGTGCTAGAAGTAGGCCCATACTGATCGGCAGCAGTAAAGACCAAAAGCAATGGTGTAACCGGTTTGTCATACAGACGAAGAGCTGTTTCGATAGGTGATTTGGGCCCATCGAGATCAAGGGATATGTTCGTATTAGTGGATTAATTTGATTAAAATACCTGAAAGTGCCTTGGCTTTGCAGTCTTCATGGCACTTTAAACCGACTTTTGGCCGATTGCGGGATACAAATTTGCGGGATACAAATTACCAGATTATCCGATCAGGTTGTAATTCGCAAAGCGCGTTATTCTTCGCCAGATAATTTTTTATCGGGCACATTTTCGTTCAAAAACTGAATGATCTGCTCTACCTCAAAATTCTTTTCAATTTGACCAAGCGCGTTGACCTTGATTTCAATGTCATCTACCGGGGTCACTGCTGCTTTGGGCTTCTTTTCCGTTTTGGGCTTCTTTTTCATTCGAATGATTTAGGGTGGATTATTTATTAAAAGTTTCGACAAATCGCTTCAAACGCGCCACGGTTTCCGCACTTCCAAGGGCTACTGCCATATCAAAAACAGCGGGCCCTTTCATGGTTCCTGCCAACGCAATACGCAATAAGGGCAATACGTCGCCAGGTTTTGCCCCCTTCTCCTGTACAAATTGCTTTACCTTTTCTTCGAGGTTGGCCGACTCAAATGGCTCAATATCACCCAACGAACTTTGTAGTTCAACAAAGATCCCAGCGACCGTTTCTGACCATTTCTTTTGTACGGTTTCGCTGTCATATGTACGCACTGGTTCGAACAAATAATACCCTTGTTCCACAAAATCAGGCAAAAAGGTAACCCTTTCTTTCATTAAAACAGCTACTTGCTGCAAATATTCGACCGAAACCGTGTAGCCCTTCGCTTCGGCGAGTGGACGAATGTGGGTGGCCAGGGTAGCGGCATCCATTGCCTGAATATATTTCTGGTTGAACCATTTCGCTTTTTCATAATCAAAACGGGCTCCACTTTTACTAATATGCGCTACCGAAAACGCTTCTACCAGTTGCTCCAGGGTGAATATTTCCTGGTCGTCTTCCGGATGCCAGCCCAACAACGCTAAAAAGTTAACAACCGCCTCGGGCAAAAAACCCGCTTCCCGGAAGCCCGGAAAATGATCGTCTTCTGTTGCGCCTTCCCAATTGAGCGGAAATACGGGCATGCCAAATTTGGCACCATCCCGCTTGCTCAACTTACCATTTCCCACGGGTTTCATAATCAAGGGCAAATGGGCAAACTGTGGCATGGTATCTTCCCAGCCAAATCCCTGGTACAACAAAACGTGGTGCGCTGTACTCGGCAACCACTCCTCCCCCCGGATAACGTGGGTTATTTTCATCAAATGGTCGTCGATGATGTTGGCCAAATGGTACGTCGGCATCCCATCCGCTTTGAGCAAAACCTTGTCATCTACGTCGGCACTTTGAAAAACAACTTCGCCACGAATCAAATCATGGATTCGAATTTCCTGATTGGGTGCTACCTTCAAACGAATTACATACGGTAAACCCGCATCAAGGTGCTCTTGCACGGCCTCCGCAGAAAGGGTCAGGCTATTGCTCAAACCCGTTCTTGTAAACTGGTTATAGGTAAAATTATCTTCGCTTTCCCGACGAGCCTCCAAGGCTTCGGGCGTATCAAAGGCATAATATGCATGGCCTCTTTGCACCAATTGCAGGGCATAATCGAGGTAAATGGCCTTGCGATCACTCTGCCGGTAGGGCCCATAATCGCCGCCAAAACCCACACCTTCGTCTGGTATCAGGCCCACCCATTTCAGGGCTTCAATGATATAATCCTCTGCGCCAGGCACAAAGCGGTTTTGGTCGGTATCTTCGATACGCAACAAAAATTGACCACCGTGTTTGCGCGCAAACAAGTAGTTGTACAAAGCCGTACGTACGCCGCCAATATGCAGCGCGCCGGTTGGAGAAGGAGCAAAACGAACACGAACACTCATAGGAATTGCAAAAATAAGTTATTTTACGGAATATTGTGCGCAACCGTGTCGCTTTGACCAAGCTTGGCACAATTCTTATGGTATGATGGTTATACTTCAAAAGACGCAATCTTGTTTCAATGCCATCGGACATCTCCGAAAGCCTGAACGGATGCGTCTTTTTTTTAATCAAAAACTTTGGTCATCCATTTACCGATCTATGTACCTTGCACGAACACCCTTTTTACTTCAAACCATTTTACCTGGTTTTGAATGGCGGATCGCTACGGCAGATCCCGTTTTATACCTCACTTTTGACGACGGCCCAATTCCCGAACTCACGCCTTGGGTACTCGAAATCTTGCGACGTTACAAAGCAAAAGCCACTTTTTTCTGTGTCGGTGAAAATGTGCGCAAACATCCGGAAATTTACCGGCAAATTCTTCAAGATGGTCATACGGTAGGCAATCATACCTACAATCACCTCAATGGATGGAAAACGGCCGATGAAACGTACCTCGAAAATGTACAGGAATGTGCCCATTGGGTACAAAGCAAGCTGTTCCGTCCACCTTATGGCCGCCTGCGCAGAAGCCAACGCAAAGAACTCAGCAGCCAGTACCGCCTGATTATGTGGGATGTACTGAGCGGCGATTTTGATCCAACCATTACACCGCAAAAATGCTGTGACAATGTGTTGAGCAATGCCCGGCCTGGGTCGATTGTCGTGCTACACGATAATATCAAAGCGGCCGAAAACTTGCGCGTGGTATTGCCTGCTATCCTCGAACATTTTTCGGGAAAAGGCTATCGCTTCGATGCGATTCCCGAAAAATAATTATCGGGCAAAATCCAACAAGGCCTGCTTGATGATGTCCATGCGGCTCCAAAGAATGAAATGATCGCCTTTCGGCAAGATCGTCTCTCTTTTGTTGCTCGAATTGATGAGCATTTTATCCGCAAAAGCAACATTGCCGATTGGTACCAAGCGATCGTCTTCCGCATGAATCAAATGAACCGGGCAGGTAATGTCGTCCCACATCGGCATCATTTTATTCAACTCGTCCGATAAATACCGGATCTCATGGTTGGATGTCCACAAGGCTTTGGGAATCAGCCATTTGACCGGCGGATTATCGACCACGGGTACCCACCACTGATGCGGCTCCAAATTGGGGTCAATCGAACCTGCTACATTAATCAATGCCCGGGTTTGCGCCGGATAGTCCATTGCAAACCGACATATTAAAGGCCCGCCCAACGAATGCCCCAACAGGATGATCGTTTGGTTCGGCGCAAAGTGATCAACAATCGCTTTCATGTCTGCCGCCTGCCCGGCGAGTGTGGTTTCCGGTCGACCGAAACCGCTGTACCCAAAACCCGCCCGATCAAAGGCAACGAGATTAAAATGGCGCGTCAACACGGTGTCTGCCAAATATTCAATAAATGCATCGGAAGCTCCCGGCGAGCCATGTACAAAAAGCACCCAGGGCAGGGTGTCCGAACTTGCAATAGAAACCGTGTGCAAATTGCGGCCGCGGCCGTTGGGCACATCTATAAATTGAACAACAGCCTGCTGTCCCTTTTTATGCAACTCTGCCGCCCATTTTTTGTCGGGGGTACGCATGGCCAGACAACCCGCCTGTACACAGATAACCCAAATGGCCAGGAGAAAAAGCGTGATATACATTATGCGGCGAAAAAAAAGTTTAATACGCATTGGTCGTTTGTTGTAGAGATGGATTGATCGTTTTGTCCAGATAGAATAGAATGAACCCGCGAAATGTTTGTCAAACAGCGGCTCTTTTCAACCAATTGGCTAAAAAAAATTCATTTTGCAACAAAAGCAACATGCGCGGGTTTATTTTCGCAGTTCAAACCTTCCCGATACTAGCATGATGCACTCTACCCAGTCTATTCTTATCCGGCACGTTCTGCTGTTGATTACCCTTCTATTCAGTGTCGCTGCACTTGCCCAAAAGCCGGTCAAGCCGAATGCCTCCGACATTTTACAAAGCATCAAAAAACTCAATGTACTTGGCTCTGTACTGTATGTTGCCGCACACCCCGACGATGAAAACCAGCGGTTTATCAGCTACTGCTCCAATGAAAAACTATACAATGTAAGCTATTTGTCGCTGACCCGGGGCGATGGCGGACAAAACCTGATTGGTCCCGAACTTAGGGAATTGCTCGGCGTTTTGCGTACCGAAGAATTGTTGATGGCACGTTCGGTCGATGGGGGCAAACAATATTTTAGCCGCGCCAATGATTTTGGTTTTTCTAAAAACCCGGACGAAACCCTGCAAATTTGGGATAAAGATGCGGTGCTTTCCGATGTGGTGTGGACGATTCGCAAAACCCAGCCGGATGTAATCGTCAACCGCTTTTTTCACGATAAAAAATACGAAACCCACGGGCACCACACTGCTTCGGCCATGCTTTCGGTAGAAGCTTTTGACCTGGCCGCAAAAACCGATGCTTACCCTGCTCAATTTGAATATGTAAAACCCTGGCAGCCCAAACGCCAGTTTTTCAATACGTCCTGGTGGTTTTATGGCGGTCGGGACGCATTTGATAAAATGGATAAAAGCAAACTTTTTTCCGCCGATTTGGGCGTTTACCTTCCCCTTAAAGGAAAAAGTAATACCGAAGTGGCTGCCGAAGCGCGTTCCATGCACCGCTGCCAAGGTTTCGGTTCTATTGGCGAACGCGGCGAAAGTGTAGATTGGTTCGATTTTATAAAAGGCGAACGCCCAAAAACGAATGACCTGTTTGAAGGGATCAATACCACCTGGACCCGCGTGGAGGGTGGTGCAAAAATTGGAAAACTGCTGGGAAAAGTAGAAAAACAATTCAACCCAAACAACCCGGCCGCTTCTGTGCCCGATTTGATCAAAGCCATGCAAATGATCAAAACGTTGCCAGATAGTTATTGGAAAGTGGTGAAACTGGCCGAAATAAAACAAGTGATTAAGTCCTGCCTGGGTTTGTACCTGGAAGCGACCGCTTCTGAACCAAGTGCCGCGCCCGGCGATATGGTCACCATTCGCGTGGAAGCAATCAATCGTTCCAATATACCGGTTGCTTTATCGGCTTTGCAGTATGTGCACCTGAATAAAGATACGGTGTTGGCCCTGAATCTTGTAAACAATAAAGCGTTCAAACTTGAAAAGAAAATCAAGTTGCCCGAAAACGCGCCCTTCACAGGTCCTTATTGGTTGCAGCAGGGATTTAATGAAGGCATGTACACGGTGCCCGAACAAGTCTTGCGCGGATTACCCGAAACACCGCGTTTCCTTTCCGTACGTTGGTCAATTACCATCGCAGGGGAAGCCATTGAATACGACTCCGATGTTGCGTACAAAATAGAAGAACCTGCCATCGGCGAAATTTGGCGGCCCTTTGAAGTGTTACCTGCCGCGTTTGTAGAGTTCGACCAGCCTAGTTATTTGTTTACCAACAACAGCCGCGATATTGGTGTGCGGTTTAAAGCCAACCGCGAAAATCTGCGCGGCTATGTTTCCCTGACCGCACCCGACGGCTGGACGGTTACGCCCTCAGAAGTGCCCGTTCAGTTTAAAAACAAAGGCGAAGAAAAAACGCTTTTTTTCACCGTAACCACTGCCGGCTCTATCAATGCAGGTAGAATTAATGCCCTGGTACGGGTCGATAATCAGGATTTTAGCCTGAAAATGGTGCCGATTAAATACGACCATATTCCACAGCAAAGTGTGTTGCTGCCTGCCAATGCCCGTGCAGCACGCACCGATATTTCAGTAAAAGCAAAAAATATTGGTTACTACATGGGTGCTGGCGACGATGTGCCAAACGCGCTGCGCCAAATGGGCTGCAATGTTACCTTGCTGGAAGACAAAGACTTTGAGCAAAAAAATCTCAAAAAATTTGATGCCATCGTTTTGGGGATCCGGGCCTACAATACCAAGGAAGCCCTAATACAGCATCAAACCAAATTGATGGAATACACCGAACAAGGCGGGACGCTCATTGTGCAATACAACAATAATTTCGACCTGTTTGTGGAAAAAGTGGCTCCATTCCCGATGAAACTTGCGCGCACCCGCGTTACCGATGAGCGCTCAGAGGTGCGTTTTCTGTTGCCGGAACATCCTGTACTTAACACGCCTAATAAACTGACGGCCGCCGATTTTAACAATTGGGTGCAGGAACGCGGTTTGTATTTTGCGAGCGAGTGGGACGCAAAATTTGCTGCCCCTATTTCTTGCAATGACCCAGGCGAAAAAGCAGCCGATGGTGCTTTGTTGATTGCGCCTTATGGCAAAGGACAATACGTGTACACGAGTCTTTCCTTTTTCCGGGAATTGCCTGCAGGTGTGCCTGGGGCCTACCGCTTGTTTGCCAATATGTTATCGCTGGGAAATAAATAAAATGGTGTTGCGGCAGGTAAATTTTAAAATACCTGCCGCAACCAATTTTTTATCGGGAAGCAGCAATCAATTCAATGTATCCGCTTAGTACCCCCGAACGGAGCACCACTCCGTCTACCCGTTTTTCATAAATTTTGCATACATAAAAGTAGGTGCCATCCGAAAGCGCCTTGCCTTCCGCATCGCGGCCCGCCCAATTCAAGTTGGGATCTGATGTTTGAAATACGGCATTGCCCCAGCGATTAAATACTTGAAAATCGACGCGTTCAATAAAACGCCAGCCCGGAAAAGGGGTAAACAGGTCGTTTTTATCATCACCGTTGGGCGTAAAAGCATTCGGTAAACGGTACTCTGGACAGTTATCCACACAAATCGTATCACTCAAAACACTCTCGTTTCCAACGGAGTCAATGGCCGAAACCGCATAACATCCCGCCAGGCCATCTGGTAATAAGTGTTTGAATTGCAAATTCGTTGCTCCATTGATCTGTTGAATCGAACTCAGCGGCACGGTTTTATCCGCGGCATACCAAATGCGGTACGCAACTGCATCATCGGAGCCATCACATTGCACATTCGGGTTGGTCCAACTTAACGCATTGGTGTAGGGAGGCTCATTGGTTTGGTATTGCGGATCATCGCACAAATTATGAATGGTCAATTTTGGTGCACAAGGCGGCACAGTATCAATCGGAACTCCGCAGTTTTCCTGCGAATTATTAAAAATAGGGTTTATAACCCCGCCTATACTATAGGTACCTTCCGAGCGCACATAATAACAATATTGTTTTCCGTTGATCAATCCGCGGTCCTCATAAGTTGGGGTGGTCGTTGAAGTAATTAATTCGAACAAACCGCTCGTTTCATTCTGCCGATAAATATCGTACCGGTAATTATTCCAGGGAATGTTGCCCGACCAGCTTAAAATGTTGGTTTGATCGGTCGAATTAATGTTTAGAAATAAAGAGGATGCTTCGTTCGACGAACCGAGTGGGGTATTTTCGCCTCGCACATAAAATGCCACTTTGTAGTGATACGGGATTCCCTGGGTGTTTAAACCAATATCGGTAAAACAAGTATCGTTTGCCTGCCAAAATTGTGCTGCCACAAAGGATGCGCCGGGTACTTCGGTGAGTGTGCCCGGACCAAATCCATCGCCGCGCAAAAGCTGATAACGATAGGGTCCAGGGTTGACGATGGTATCCAGGTCGCCGCCTACTGGTTTTGACCAGCAAACGTGCATTTGACCCGTAGCGGGATCGGTATTTAACACGGAAACATTGGTAATAAGGGGCAAATCACGGGGCAATTGCACACAAACTTCTTCTGAAGGTAAGCTTTCTACAATGTTATACGGATAACCGCCGCCCGAAATACGCGCAAATTTGGCCAAAATACGGTAACAATACGTCCGGCCGCGCTCCACCGCCGTATCCTGATAAACATACCGACCATTAAAACTGTCCTTGGTAATAAAAGTCAATTCCGTGTAACCGCGCCCCGCCAAACCAGGCTGGCAGGTATCTGGAACAAACGGATTGCTGCCCTCCCGGCGCCAAACCGAAAATCCAAAAAAGTAGTTGTTGGCTGCTTGATCGCAGAAATAGGGTTTCTCCCAGCTGACTTCAACTTTGCCCATTTGCGCCGTTGCTTTCACATCTTCCGGCGCAGGCCCCACCACTTTAATTTCCACGGTTTTCAAATCGGCCAGTTTGGGTACATCCACCGAACTGGAATCAACCGCTTTAAACACGACGGTGTACGCCTGGTCTGAAATTTGTTCGCAGGGCGGTGTCCAGGTAAAAATACCATTCACCGGAGGCGTACTAAAACCCACCGGACTTACGGTGAAAATCGCGTTGCTGCCTGGCGCACCCTGGCTGAGCGGTGCCCCAATCGCAGTCAATTGTACTTTATCGCCTGCATCCGGATCGGTGCCGCGCACGTTAATTTTAACCAAATTTCCGGCGACTACACATATCTTATCGATGGTTTCTACCACCGGCGGGTTATTGTCGCAGGTTTCTACCAAAATCTGCATGTCGCGTACGGTCGTATCGATGGGCGCCCCGTCTCGCCACGAAATAATGATAAATGCCAGGTTGTACTCGCCCGCCCGCTGCGGACTCGTCCATAAAATATCCCCGGTTTTTCGATTGATCGAAAGGTTATTATTCGGACCGGGTGTGATGAAATTGGGAAAACTATAATTGGGAACTGGGGTATTTACGCTTTGCAGGGGTACGATAAATTCGTAGGATAAGCTATCCCCATCGGGATCATAGGCATTGGGGTTGTGTTTGAAGGGTTTTCCCTTGCATGCCTGATCAATGGGGGGTTGCAATAAATATGGGGTCGTGTTGGATCCACCAAACTGCGGATCTTGAAACGAGTACACGGTTTCAAGGTGAAACGGGATATTCTCGCTGGAGGGCGGATTTACATTCAGAATACCCGCAATACGGTTAGGGTCGGTCATGGAAATCCGGAAAGTTGCCGGACCAGCGTAAGTGTGTCGGGCAACATATAAGTTGTATTTGATATCGCCTGGCCAAACCACCCCTTTATCATTGGGGCCATTGCTGCGGTTCACGGCTTCGCAAACAAAATCGCCCCAACAAATGGTAAGCGTATCGCGATCGGCATTAACACTACTGGCTTTTGTCCAGGTAATAATGGTCGCTTCAATGGTAAGTGGCCCAATCTGGCGAATGTGAATTTCTCCGGCGCGGTTGTGGGTGGCCCACAAAACGGCAGGTGCTGCGAGCAAGGTCAACAGCAAAAAGAGCAAAAAATGGCGTTTTGAATTCATAGGTTTCTACTAAATGTACTTAAAGTACAATATTAGAATAATTTCTTTTAAAATCGCTAAAAATCATGGTAGTTTGCCATTTTTACCCAACATGTTTTAAACAAACGCGGGATTCAACGTATTTTTGTGCAAACAACCACCTTATTATTGCTTTTTTATGCTCTTATATAATGTTACGGTTACCATTGAATTGAGTGTGCACGAAGATTGGCTAAACTGGATGCGCAACAGCCATATTCCAGATGTAATGTCGACCGGCATGTTTTTGTCTTACCGGCTCAATAAAATGTTGGGTCATGAGCACGAAGATGCGGAGGTGTACACGGTGCAATACTTGGTAAAAGATATGGCGCACCTCATTCAATACAATGATACCTACGCACTTGATCTTCAGGCAAAAGTAAAAGCGCGGTATGACGGCAAATACGTGGTTTTTCGGACCGTCATGGAGGTCGTGGATCACAACGAACATCTTTAAGCACTTCAAAAGCAACGATCCCCAACTCGATGAAACGCTTTATTCAAGGAACGACCTTTTTCTTTCTAATTTTTGCGGTCATTGGGACAATTTTTGGAATTGTTGCCGCTTCCATGCAATGGCATGATTACCGCATCATGCAGCAGGGTATAAAAGCCCAGGGTTTTGTGGTAGCCATGCAAGGCAATAATGATGGTAATTCAGCCCCAATTATTGAGTTTCATGGCACCGGTGATAGCACGCATACCTATCGATCCAATATTTTTTCTAGTCCGCCCGCGTATGAAGTCGGCGATAAGGTAACGCTTTGGTACAATCCCAAAATGCCCGATGAGGTCGTTTTGAGCGGATTTGATCAATGGTTTTTACCCGTCTTTTTCGGATTTTTTTTCCTGGCCTTTGGTGGTGTCGGCTATGGCGGCTTGTTGTTCCATTTCGTCCGTCGGCAAAACCATTTGAATTTGCTGCGCACCGGAAAAACGGTTGACGCCCAATTTGTAGAAGTGTTTGTCAATCGCGCATTTGCAGTGAACGGGCAATCGCCGTTGGTGGTACGGTGTAAATGGACAGACCCGCTCAGTCAGAAACAGTATACATTTGACAGTGAAAATTTATGGATCGACCCGTCTCCTTATATAAAATCGGGCTCGACCCTTACGGTGTATATCGAGCCCGATAATCCAATGATGTATTATGTAGATCTTCGTTTTTTAGAAGATAAAAAAGACCGCAAATAAAGCGGCTTAAAACCGGCGTACAATGCCAACCCGCACCGTATTACTCAAAAAGACATTTGCCGAAAAAGATTCTGATTCGGAACCCGATCGATTGTCCCATTGATAACCGATACTAAACGTAGGAATTGTTTCCAGGTTGATTGCCCAGCGGTCATTTAAATTGTGCTGTAAACCGAGGATATACCCAATGCCTGCATTCAAATTATACGTATTGCTGGTTGTTTGCCGGTTATTTGTTGCAACCTGCAAGAAGGTGTTCAAGGTCCATTGCGGACCACGGTAAAACCATAGTTTTTCGTCCAAAGCTTTGCGTTTTTCCCGACCAATACCAAACCCAATCGAGGCATCAAAGCGGGTTTGGTCGCTGCTCGTGTTCAATAAGCCGATGTTGCCTAGAAAAAAACTCAAACGGCGGTACACATTCTCCTTGATTTCTTTTTTATAGAAAGCAGAAAATGCGTTGGAAGAATTAAAATTCAATCCGGTAAAACCCAACCCAACCTCCTTACGAGCAGCCGTTTGTTGCGCAAAGGCTGGCGCTTGCAGGACGACAAGTAAAAAACAAAAAAGCAAGAAACGAGTGTGACAATTCAACATATATGGGCGTTTTAGTTAAAAGATATGCATGTAACGCGGCCCAGGATTTGCCTGCTGTCACGGTAAGGTTTCTTTAACGATGTGGCTTTTAAAAATATGTTTTAAAATGGCAGCCACTTCTGATCGCTCTTCCCGCTTTCAATTACTTTCTCGATAAAACGCATACCCCGCACCCCATCCTGGATGCTTGGGAAATCGGTGTACAACGGATCGGGCTCTACGCCTTCCATGCGCGCCCGTACACAAAAAGCAAAATTGCGGTAAATATTGGCAAACGCTTCCAAATACCCTTCTGGATGACCGGCCGGAATGCGAAAATGCGCAAGGGTTTCTGGATACAAAGTTCCTACCCCCGTGCGATACACTTGGGTGGGTTGATCAAGCCATTTCACCAACAAAGTATTGGGTTCCATTTGATGCCATTCTAATCCGCCTTTTTCACCATAAACCCGAATATTCAGGTTGTTTTCTTCACCTGCGGCAATTTGGCTGGCAAACAAAATTCCTTTTGCACCATTGTCGAAACGCAGCAAAATATTGCCGTCATCATCCAACAGACGGCCGGGTACAAAAATGCTGATGTCTGCACAGAGTTCGCTGATTTTTAAGCCGGTTATGTACTCGGCCAGGTTTTCGGCGTGGGTACCAATATCACCCATCGCACCGGCGATGCCGCTTTTGGTGGGATCGGTACGCCAGGCTGCCTGTTTTTGTCCGGATGCCTCCACCTGGGTACTTAACCAGCCTTGCGGATATTCAACGACTACTTTTCGAATGTTGCCCAGCGCACCATGCCGAATCATTTGGCGGGCCTGTTTGACCATTGGGTAGCCGGTATAATTATGGGTAAGGGCAAAAAGCAAACCCGTTTTTTCTACAATTTGCTGCAATTCCAGGGCTTCTTCCAGGTTAAAAGCAACCGGTTTGTCACAAATTACATGGAATCCTTGTTCGAGGGCCATTTTTGCCGGACCAAAATGGACATGGTTGGGCGTAACGATGCTCACAACCTGCATGCGTTGATCCGCAGGCAGCTGTTGTTCGGAAAGCATCATGGTTTCATAATCAGGATACACCCGATTAGCTGGAAGTCCGAGCGCCTCGCCAGACTCTTTTGATTTTTCGGCATTGCTACTGAATGCGCCGCAAACCAGTTCAAGTTCCCCATCCAGAGCGGCGGCCATACGGTGTACGTTGCCAATAAAGGCGCCAATACCGCCGCCTACCATGCCAATACGTATTTTTTGTTTCATCAGAATTGTGCGTTTGATTGTTCTTGTAAGCTGCTGTTTGAGCAGGCAATTATACTCGAAATTTGTGGAGTGTGGTATGTTCTTATAAATTTTAAAGGACAAAACCATCTGACAAACAAAAAGCGCCAACTTTGCAGCACCAAATTTTGTTTCGTGTAAAACTGCCGCACGTCCACCATTTTATAGCCTAACCACACCATGTTCATGTCCGAAATCAAAGATGTTAATTTGATGCGCCACCACGCATTTATCAATGGGGCTTGGGTAAGTGCACACCCTGCCCGCACTTTTCCGGTTTTTAATCCGGCAACCCAGGAACAAATTGCCCTCGTAGCAGATTGCGGCGCGCCTGAAACCGAACAAGCAATTGCGGCAGCAAATACTGCTTTGCCTGCCTGGCGTGCGCTAACCGCCGCGACTCGAGCAGGTATTTTAAATCAATGGAGGCTGTTGATCCTCGAACATCTTGAAGATTTGGCCTTGTTACTGACAAGCGAGCAAGGTAAACCACTTAGCGAAGCCCGTGCAGAAGTAAAGTATGGCGCTTCGTTTATTGAATGGTTTGCGGCCGAATGCCAGCGGGTGTACGGCGACATTATTCCGCCGCATGCACCCGGCTTGCGTTTATTGGTGCACAAACAACCGGTGGGGGTAGTTGCCGCAATTACGCCCTGGAATTTTCCCATCGCCATGGTTACCCGCAAAGTAGCCCCTGCACTCGCGGCGGGTTGCACCGTGGTATTAAAACCATCGGAAGAAACCCCTTTATCAGCCCTGGCCCTCGCAGCATTGGCCCACCAGGCGGGTATTCCACCGGGTGTTTTTAACATTGTACCCGGCTTGGATGCGCCCGCTATTGGAAAAACGCTCACCGACAGTACGTTGGTTCGCAAACTTTCCTTTACCGGAAGTACTGCGGTGGGCAAGCAATTGATGCGCCAATGTGCTGATACGGTGAAAAAAATATCCCTCGAACTAGGCGGCAATGCACCTTTTATCGTGTTTGAAGATGCTGATCTAGATGCTGCCGTTCAAGGGGCCATACAGTCGAAATACCGCAACGCCGGACAAACCTGTGTGTGCGCCAACCGCATTTATGTGCAAAGGAGTGTGTATGCGGCTTTTTTAGAAAAATTTACGCAAGCCACCAACCAGCTAATTGTCGGGGACGGCATACAAGCCGATGTAACCATTGGTCCGCTGATTAATAAAAAGGCCTTGCAAAAAGTGGAACGTTTGGTACAGGATGCCGTCCAAAAGGGCGCGCAGGTACGGACGGGCGGAAAAATCTTATCGGGCAATTTTTATGCGCCCACGGTTTTGGCCGAGGTGCAAGCGCACATGGAAATTAATCGGGAAGAAATTTTTGGACCCGTTGCGGCGGTATCTGCTTTCGATACAGAAGCCGAGGTCATTCAGCAAGCCAATGATACGCCTTATGGTTTGGCCGCTTACTTTTATGGCCGCGACATTGGTCGGGTGTTTCGCGTATCGGAAGCATTGGAATACGGCATGGTTGGGGTGAATACGGGCATTATGGGCACCGCAATTGCGCCTTTTGGCGGGATCAAAGAAAGTGGTATTGGCCGGGAGGGTTCAAAATACGGAATCGAGGAGTTTATGGACATAAAATACACTTGTATTGCCGGGATATAAAAAAAATGCGGCCATTCGATTTGAATTGAATGGCCGCATTGGTATTTTATCGTAGAAAACTATACGTCTTGTTCGTCAGTATCAACCTCGATTTCAGGAAGGTTGTTTTCATCCAGTTCATCTTCTTCCAGCATATCTTCCGGTTTTTTACCGGTAGATGGGTGGCCTGTGAAATGTTTGAGCATGACGATTTCACGCTGGTTCAATTCGCGGAACTGGCCCCGTGGCAAGTCTTTCTTGGTCAAACCGGCAAAATAAAAACGGTCCAATTTGCGCACATCATAACCAAGGGCTTCAAACATGCGGCGGATTACGCGGTTGCGGCCGGAAGAAATTTCTACCTCTACGACATCGCGCTCTGGATGGTCTTCCGAAAAACGAATCCAGTTTACTTCCATTAAACCATCATCTAGCATTACGCCTTCATTGCGGATTTTTTCCTCATCGCGTTGCGTAAGCGAGCGCTCGAGTCCAACCCGGTATTGTTTCAGGACATTATGACTGGGGTGAGAGAGTTTTTGCGCCAAATCGCCATCATTGGTAATCAGGATCAGGCCCGTTGTATCCCGGTCGAGTCGACCTACAGGATAAAGGCGTTCAGCAAAATTACCGTCAACAATATCGATTACGGTAGTACGGCCGCGGTCATCGTCGGTTGTTGTAATTACGTTTTTCGGTTTGTTCAGCAGCACATACACCATGCGTTCCTGAATGGTTACCGGATTGCCCTGGCAGGTAACAACATCGCCCAATTGAAAGCGGTAGTATGGTTCGGTTTTCACTTCGCCATTGACGGTTACCAGCCCTTGTTCGATAAATTCAACGGCTTTACGGCGCGAAGAAATACCGCAATGGGCCAGGAATTTATTCAGCGGCATGCCTTCGCCGGAAGGTAATTGCGGTTTTGGCTTGCGGTCAACGACGAATTCCTCCTTACGGCCAAACGGTTTTTTACCAAAAGGTTTTTTATTAAAACCACCACCGCCGCCGCTTCCGCCACGGTTGTTGAACGGTTTGCGGTCGCCACCACCAGCGCGGTTGCGGTCGCCGCCGCCCTCGCGGTTGTACGGACGGCGGTCGCCGCCGCCTTCCCGGTTGCGATCCGGGTTAAACGGACGGTCCCGGTTATCAGGACGATCATTGTATGGACGACGTTCACCACCGCCTTCCCGGTTGCGGTCAGGATTGAACGGACGGTCCCGGTTATCCGGACGGTCATTGTAGGGGCGACGATCACCACCACCCTCGCGATTGCGGTCGTTGTAGGGGCGGCGTTCTCCGCCACCTTCCCGGTTGTCCGGACGGTCATTATATGGGCGGCGTTCACCGCCCTCGCGATTCCGGTCTGGATTGAACGGACGGTCCCGGTTATCGGGACGATCATTGTAGGGACGGCGTTCACCACCGCCCTCGCGGTTGCGGTCGTTGTAGGGGCGGCGTTCACCGCCGCCCTCCCGGTTATCAGGACGATCATTATATGGACGGCGTTCACCGCCGCCCTCGCGGTTGCGGTCCGGGTTAAACGGACGGTCCCGGTTATCCGGACGGTCGTTATATGGGCGGCGTTCGTTGCCGCCCTCGCGATTCCGGTCGAAGCCACCTTCCCGGTTGCGGTCCGGGTTAAACGGACGGTCGTTTGGTCGGCGTTCATCGCCACCCTCGCGGTTGTCCGGCCGACGCTCAAACCCACCTTCCTGGTTTCGATCCCGGTTAAATTCTGAATCGAATGGTTTTTCGCGGTTTTCCGGTGCTTTGCGTTCAAAGATTCCCTCTGAATCATCATTTGACGATTTCGTTCGCTCTTTCAGCGAGAAATCCGGGTCCGTTTTAGTTAGGCGCGGACGTTTTTTCTTCTCTTCCATGGAAAATAAGGCAGGTTATGTTGCAGATTGTTTTGGTTTGCAAAGTTCCGGGTTTTTGGATGGTTTCAGCCTTCGAAAGAATATTATTTTTAGATTATTTTAAACATCATCAAAATAACCAAAAACCGACTTCGATTTCCCAACAATCCACAAGCAAAAAAAGTTGCGCAGCGCAATGCTGTATGCTATATTGCTACAATTGAAGTGCCAAATACACACAATTCGAGCAATATAGTATATTTTTTTGCGCTACGCAACATATAGACTCCTGAGCATAACATTTGTACAGCAACCACAACTTGCGTTTGAAATGGTGGTTGCCGTCCAAAGGTTAATCTTGCTTCACAAATTTAAGCACCGCTGTTTTACCATCGGTATTGACCAAACGCAAATAATACAATCCTGTTGCCAATGCAGAAACATCCACTTGGGTCTGCAAATCAGCAGGCAGCAGGGTTTGTATGTATTGTCCCTGTGCATCATAAAGATTGGCAGCAACCAAATCCAGGTTTGGCATTTTTAATCGGAAACTTGCTGTTACAGGATTGGGTATAAACTGCAGGCCAGCAAAAAGATCGGGTTCGGATGAGGCCGTTGTGCTCGTCAAATTGATGGGAGTTAAAATTACCGAACAACCACTTGCATCTACCATCGTTAGCACATACACCCCGGCGGTCAAACCAGTGATATCTTCTGTATTGGCAAAAAACACCCCGTTTTGAGTCCAGGTAAAGATAAACGGCGCGACACCTGCCACGGGTGTTACGTCTATACTTCCAACGCCGCTGTTATTTACATCATTCACAACCGTTATAAAACCTACATCGGGCAGGCCGCTAATTGTTACAGAGAACGAACAGGTCGCGGAATTTCCCAAGGCATCCGTAGCACGATACACCTGTGTTGTTACCCCATCATCGAAAGGCGTACCACTGGCTTGTCCACTCACCAAAATGGCCTCGGTACTGGTCAGGTTGCAATTGTCCGTAACAACCGGCAATGGGTAATTGACAATATCCGCGCCGCAAAGCGTGATGTTATTTGGACAAGTAATGCTTGGTGGAACGTTATCGGTGGCTTTGATTTGGAAATTAAAAAGGGTATTGCAGCCATTTGCATCTGTAATCGTAACTACATAATTACCCACACCCAAATTTGTTCCCTGATTGCCCGGCAAGGTGTATTGATACGGGAAGGAACCGCCATTGACCTGGATCACGACCGAACCTGTTAAATCTTCCAGACATACCACATCCTGAATTTGCGCTGACACCGAAATAGCCGTTGGTTGTAAAATCGTTACCGATTGAATCACCACACAAGCGGCAGCATCGGTAACCGTTACCGTATAAGTGCCTGCAGCGAGGTTGTTGGCCGTTGCCGTGGTTGCCCCATTGCTCCAAATATACACAAACGGCAGGGTTCCGCCGGTAAGTGTAACGGTCGCTTGTCCATCGGCACCGCCATTGCAACTTACCTGGGCAGCGGTGATATTGGCCGAAATGACACAGTTAAATGCCGAAACAGCCACTGTTTGAACTGCTGTACATCCCAAATCATCGGTAACTGTCACGGTATAACTTCCGGGTGCGAGGTTGCTGATCGTTGCGGTATTTGCGGTATTGCTCCAAAGATAGGTATATGGCGCAATGCCTCCATTGGGGGCTGCCGTTGCGGTGCCATTGTTGGCGCCCGCAGCGGTTTCATTGGTGGCTGTGGCATTGGTAGCCAAAACGGGCGGTTCTGTCAAGGTAGTATTGACCGTAGCTGGACAGCCGTTGGCATCCAAAATTTGCACCGTATAAACGCCGGGTGCCAAACTGCTAATACTGGCGGTCGTTGCTCCCGTGTTCCACAAATAAGTAATTGGGTTTGCGGCCCCCGACACCGTAACGCTGGCACTGCCATTGTTGGCGCCGTTACACGTGATGTTGGTTGAAGTAATTGCCGTTGATACATTACAATTAAAGCTATTGACGGTTACAGTTTGAACGGAGGTGCAAGCATTGGCATCCGTAATTGTAACCGTATAAGTACCCGGCGCCAATCCGCTAATACTGGCGGTCGTTGCGGTATTGCTCCAAAGATAGGTGTAAGCGGGTGTGCCGCCACTGGGTGCTGCGCTGGCGGTACCATTATTGGCCCCCAGGGCGGTTTCACCGGTTGCGGTGGCATTTGCCAACAAAATGGCCGGTTGTGTAATGGTCGCGGTTGCCGTTGCGGTACAGTTTTCGGAATCGGTCACGGTAACGATATAGGTGCCTGCCGTCACCCCTGTAATACTTGCCGTGGTACTTCCATTGGTCCATAAATAGGTATTTGTTCCGGTACCGCCAGTCACTGTTGCGCTGGCTGTGCCATTATTACCACCATTGCACGAAACATTCGTACTGGTACCGATGCTCGCGTTTAAAACGGGTGTTTGAACAACCGTAGCCGAAGTTGTTTTGATACAACCATTTTCTGAATTGGTAACCAACAAATTATAAACACCTGCTGCATTTACAATAGGCGTAAGGGTAGTGCCTCCAGAAACGATATTGCCGTTGGTGGTTGTCCACAAATAACTAAAATTAGCGCCTTGTGAAGAGGCCGATCCATTGATTTGTACGCTGGCATTCAAGCAATTTAAATTGCTACTTACCGTCGCTGAAGCTACCGGCTCGGTAGTATTGAGGGCTACCGTGGCAGAGGTGCTCGATGTACAGCCGTTTACCCCATCGGTGGTGGTCAGGTTATAGGGCCCTGCTGTATTTACCGTGAAATTTTGCAAGGTAGAATTGCCACCCGGGCCGCTCCAGGCATAACTTACCTGATTGCCCGCGCTGGTTCCCAACAAAGTGACCGATGCATTGGTACAAGTAATGGTCCCCCCGGTTGCCGTAGCGCCGGGCGGTGTTTGGTTCGCTAACACCGTTGCGGTGGCCGAATTGGTGCAACCATTCGTGCCCGTCACCGTAACTTTATAGGCCCCTGCGGCATTTACCGTCGGATTTTGCTGGGTGGAGCTAAAATTATTCGGACCCGTCCAGGCGTAAGTAACATTGTTGCCGCTGGTGGCGAAAACCTGGCTGCTCAATTGAACACAGGTGATGGTTGGCCCAACATTGGTACTCAATGCAGGCGGCGCTATATCTTGTGTGATGGCCGTGGTTGCCGAATTGGTACAACCGTTGGTGCCCGTAATGATAACGGTGTAGTTTCCACCAGCATTTACGGTGGGATTTTGCAAGGTAGAATTAAAGTTATTCGGACCCGACCAGATATAACTTGGGTTGTTGGCATTCGTTGTAGCAAATACCTGACTGCTTACTTGGGTACAAGTGAGTACCGGACCGGAACTGGCTGCCGCACTCGGTGGTGTTGTATTTGATACAACCGTGGCCGTGGCGCTAGAGGTACAGCCATTGGCAGGATTGGTAACGGTAAGGATGTAATTGCCCCCGACGCTTACACTTGGGTTTTGCAGGTTGGAGCTAAAATTATTTGGACCCGTCCAGGCATAAGTTACATTGGGCGTAGGTGAAATTCCTTGCAGGTTTATCGTTGGAACATTGCAAGTAATCGTTCCGCCTGTCGCCGTTGCGCCCGGGGTAACCACCGTGGAAACAACTGTAACAGACGCAGTAGAGGAGCACCCGTTGCTTGAATTGGTAACGCGCAAAACATATTCGCCCGGCTGATTCACCACGGGATTACATGAAGTTGCTCCCGAAACGATGTTTCCCTGGGTGGTCGTCCACAACAAAGCAATATTTGCACCAGTACTGGATCCGGCACAGGAAAGGGTTGTTGTAGTATTGGTACAGGATAAACTACCATTGGCCGAAGCAGCGGCATTGGGAGGATTTGTATTGCCGGTCACCGTAGCAACTGCTGTTTTAGTGCAGTTATTATTATCAGTAACCGTAACCGTATAAGACCCTGCGGCCGTAAAAATAGCCTGATTGCTGGTTTGTCCATCGGGCCAAAGGTAAGAATAAGGCGAAGTGCCGCCGCCCGCCGTAACAGTGGCGGTTACACTGGTATTGATACAACTCAAGGTTCCGGCTACCGAAACAGTGGCCGTCACTGCTGTTGGTTGGGTAATGGTGGTGGTGGCTGTGGCTGTTCCGCTGCCACTTGATCCGGTGACCGTTACGGTGTAATTGCCCGCAGCTAGGTTAATGGCCGTTGCAGCTGTTTGTCCGTTCGACCATAAATAGGTGTAAGGGGGTGTTCCGCCCGAAGCCTCCACAGTGGCACTTCCGGTATTTACCCCAAAACAATTTAAATTGGTGGTATTGGTAATCGTAGCAAAAACAGGCGGCGGTCCACTAAAAGGTGCCGATACAGACCCCGAAACCGCAAAGTCGCCCGCTGCGTTGCCATTGTTGTTGGCCAACAAAGAAATAAAGTAAAAAGTCACATCATTCCCAGTTACCGATGCTGGCGCCGTCCAGTTAAAGGACCAGGAAGTAGTTCCGCCCGAAAATGTTTTACCACCCCGATGGTCAATATATTCCCGGCTGCCAAACGTTTCGGTGCCTGCCTCGCCGTTAATTGCCGCCAAATCACCGGCGTTCAAATTGGTGCTGGTGGATACGGCAACGAGTTGAAAACCAGCTTTTACCGGATTGCCCGCCGTAGCCGTCACCGTAAGGGTAAGCGGATAAACCGTATTCGCCTGAATGGTAGCAGGCAAACCATCTACGGTAATACTGGCATTATAACCATTTTGATTACTCGTTCCATGGCATTGCGAAGTACCACAAGTACTGTCAAAGGGTGCACTGGTTCGACCGTTGGGCGGATTGCTGTTGTTGGCGAGCCAAAGAAAAGTGCCCAGCAACAAACCGCTCAGCTTTAAAAGATGTAATTTTCGATTTTGCTTCATGAAATTTGGATAAAATGAACAATGACAACAGATCGGTAAATGTACAAATCTAATTTCCTTGATTAAGTGTCCTAACATTAAAACATGTAAGCGCAAATTGCAAATTGCTATTTTATTACATTTTTTCGCTTGCCTTCCATATTTTGTTTTTTACGCTTTTGCATAACAAGCCTCGAAAACGCAATTTATTTCCTGAAAAACCCGCTGCCAAACCCCTACCTTTGCCCCCAATTTTTCACCACTACTGACAAATGCAACCAAAAGAATTTTTAAAGAAATTAGGCCTAAAAACCAAAAATCAGGGTACCTGGACCGGGCAGGAATCGATTCCGGGCAGCCGCCGTTATTTGGATTCTTACTCGCCGGTCGACGGTGAATTTATCGGAAGCGTGGGCATTACCACCCGCGAACAATACGATACCGTGATGGCACAGGCTAGCGCGGCCTTTCAGGTTTGGCGCGATATGCCTGCTCCCAAACGCGGCGAAATTGTACGCCAATACGGGGAAATCCTCCGCCAGTACAAGGAACCCCTCGGTAGCCTCGTTTCGTACGAAATGGGCAAAAGCCTGCAGGAAGGTTTTGGCGAAGTACAGGAAATGATCGATATCTGCGATTTTGCCGTAGGCTTGTCGCGCCAGTTATATGGCCTCACCATGCACTCCGAGCGCCCGGGCCACCGCATGTACGAACAATGGCATGCCCTGGGTATCGTGGGTATTATTTCTGCCTTCAATTTTCCGGTAGCTGTGTGGTCCTGGAACTCAATGCTCGCGCTCGTGTGCGGAGACGTATGCGTGTGGAAACCATCGGAAAAAACGCCGCTGTGTGGTATTGCCTGCCAAAACTTGTTTCAAAAGGTATTGAAAGCCAACAACTTGCCGGAAGGTATTTCTTCGGTGATCAATGGCGACTATAAAGTGGGCGAATACATGACCAAAGACAGCCGCGTGCCTTTGGTCAGCGCCACCGGCAGCACCCGCATGGGTAAAATGGTGGGCAAAACGGTGGCAGAACGCCTCGGCCGTTCTTTGCTCGAACTCGGCGGCAACAATGCCATTATCGTTACGCCTTCTGCAGATTTGAAAATTGTACTCACCGGCGCGGTGTTTGGCGCGGTAGGTACAGCCGGACAACGTTGCACCTCTACCCGTCGACTCATTATACACGAAAGTCAATACGAGGAAGTGAAAAAAGTGTTGGCCAGCGCTTACAAACAGTTGCGCATCGGCGATCCGCTCGATTCGAACAACCATGTGGGTCCGCTGATCGATAAAACGGCGGTGGAACATTACCTCCACGCCATCCAGGAAGTGAAAAAAGTACGCGGTACGTTTTTGGTGGAAGGCGGTGTGTTGGAAGGCCCCGGTTATGAAAGCGGTTGTTATGTAAAACCCTGCATTGCCGAAGCCGAAAACCATTGGGATATTGTGCAGCACGAAACCTTTGCACCGATTTTGTACCTGCTCAAATACAGCACGCTCGAAGAAGCAATTGCCTTGCAAAACGGCGTGCCACAAGGACTTTCTTCGGCAATTATGACCAACGACCTTATGGAAGCAGAGCGTTTCCTTTCCATAAACGGCTCGGATTGCGGCATTGCCAACGTGAACATCGGAACTTCCGGTGCTGAAATTGGTGGCGCGTTCGGCGGTGAAAAAGAAACCGGCGGCGGCCGCGAATCGGGCTCCGATGCCTGGAAAGCGTACATGCGCCGTCAAACCAACACCATCAACTACAGCCCGACCGTGCCCTTGGCGCAAGGGATTAAGTTTGATTTGTAGGGGAGGGGGTTTAGGATAAAATTAAAAGCCCGGGTGTTGACAAACAGTGTCAACATCCGGGCTTTTTTAATATATTTCACCTACTCTACCACCACCTCATCCACAAACAACCAAGCCCCGTTCCCGGCGCCTTCTTCATCTTCCGGAATCACGCCAAAGGTTTTTACCACCACTTTTAAGTAGCGGGTTTTGGTTTCCGGCAAATCAATCGTTACCTGCTCAACTTTGGTGCCATCTATTTTATCGGTATTGATGCTGCGTTGCGCAATCTGCTGAAAGGTTTTG
>CAIVGO010000649.1 GCA_903905445.1 uncultured Bacteroidota bacterium | reverse complement strand
GCTCCTGTCCTTCGGGACTTACCATCGCATAAAACCTTCGTCCACCAACTTCGAAATTCATATGTTTTGTTCTTGATGTCCAAGGTTTAGGTGCTACCCATTGGTCAAGAATTTCGGCTTTGGTAAAAGCATCCCATACCAGTGATAATTCGGCATCAAATTCTCTGGTGATGAATACCGTTTTCGCTGCTTTGTCCACGGTAAAATCAAAAAGTAAATCGTTGGTCATTTTTTTTGATTTTTTAGGTTCGACAATACGTCGTCGAGTTGATTGAATTGAACTTCCCAAATCTTCCTGAACTGGGCCAACCAGTGGTCAATTTCCTGCATTTTTTGGGGGTTGAGGTGGTAATAAATTTCCCGACCAGACTGCTCCGCTTTAATCAACTCACATTCATGCAGTACTTTAATGTGTTTTGATACCGCTTGCCGGGTCATGTCAAATTGCTCCGCCAGCGCATTTGGTGTTAATGCCTGTATGGCAATTAAAGTCAAAATGGCTCGGCGGGTAGGGTCTGCTATGGCCTGGAATATGTCTTGCTTCATGGGTGTATATTTTAAATGCGCAACTTTTAGGTTGCAAATATATATGCAACTTTTGAGTTGCGCAAGTTTGTGGGCAATTATTTTTGTGATGGCGAGATGGCAAAAAAAGGAAATTATTCTGTTATACAAAAAAAAGCGAAAAAAAAAGATGCTCTGTTTAGATTTTGCCCAACTTTCTTTGTCTTTTACATCAACAAAGAGACATTTGTGCAAAAGCCCATAATTTTTTACTTACTTCAAGTCTATTTTATCAAGTCAATGCCAAAACCTGCCAAAAATGACATCCAAACTTTACGCTTTTTCACTTGCCTTGATAGGTTTAGCCTGGTTTGCCTTAATGCCTAAAGTGCTTAAACCAAAGGGTAGGCCAACTACTGCCACCGAATTTCGCCTCGTCCAGGACGAAGCCCTTGGTACAATATCCGTTTTTACGGCCAAAGGCAAAACGCCTGTTTTGACCCAAAATGCCAAAGCCGATTTTCGGCCTTTTTTACATCCCATTGTCGCTCCAGATGGCAATGGCGTTTTGACCGAATACAGCCCCGGCCACCACAAACACCAAACTGGCATTTATTGGGGCTTCACCCGGGTCAATGGGCGGGATTATTTTCACCACCCCGAAGGAGATTATTGGCGCCGGGTTTCGGCTACGGTCATCAAAGCGAAGGGCCCGGAGGTGAAATGGGAAACCGTGTATGACCTGCTCGATGAAAAGGGCAATACCGTACTGACCGAAACCCAAACCTGGACCATGCGGGAGCAGGACGGCAAGTACCTTCTGGATCTGGAATGGGCGGGCGAAGCCCAAACCGACGTAACCATCGGCAAGTACGATTATGGAGGCCTGTTTGTGCGCATGCCCTGGAAAGAAGGCATCAAAGGTGAAGTGATCAATGCGGCGCGGCAACGCAACGAAAAAGCCGAAGGTCAACGTGCTGGCTGGGTCGATGTAGGCATGCAAATTGAAGGGCGGAACGACTGGGCGCATCTCGCGATTTTGGAACACCCTGAAAACAAAGGCTTCCCCCAGAACTGGCGGGTAGACGGG
>CAIVGO010000648.1 GCA_903905445.1 uncultured Bacteroidota bacterium | reverse complement strand
TGCTAAAACCTGTTTCGCTCCAGGATGTGCAGTTTGCCTTGGAGCAATACAAAAAACAACGCCAAACAGCGGACAAAAAATTGATTGCGGATATAGCCAGTGTGTACCAGCAACTTCAAAAGCAATATAAAACCCGGTTTCTTGTAAAAATTGGTTCCTCCATTGATACTATTCAAACTGTTGATATTCAGTTTTTTGAAACCAAAGAAAGTATGTCCTTTTTAAATACCAAAAACGGCCATCGCTACCCGATTGATTACCCCCTGGATCACTTAGAATCCCTGTTGGAACCCAAAGATTTCTTCCGCATCAACCGCAAAGTCATCCTGCACATCCAGGCGGTGGAAAAAGTAAATACGTATTTCAATGGTCGTTTATCCATTACGGCCAAAAAATTAGAAGGCGATGCCCGGATTGTGAGTCGGGAGCGGGTGGGTGATTTTAAGCGGTGGCTGGATGGGTAGGGAGGAATGGAATATCGAACTCCGAACACCCAACACCGAATTTCGAAATAAGGGTGCGCTGCAATTGGCCTATGTACTTACTTGCCCAAACACAACGCAACACTTCGAATTTCGGTGTTCGGTGTTCGATATTCGGTGTTTAAACCAGTCCTTCGGGTAAAAAAAGATCCTGAATACTTTCTACACTAAGGCCCGTGTATTTGGAAATAGTTTCTACCGGCAAACCATCTTTGAACATTTGTACAGCCACTTTTTCAATAGCAATCCGTTCGCCTTCCAGCCGACCCTCCGCTTGACCTTCTATTCGACCTTCTACCCTACCTTCCGCACGACCTTCCGCACGACCTTCCAATTTAGCCGTATTCATTACATTTTTTTCCACTTCCATTGATTTTTGATGCGATTCGTAATCCCGGCGCTCCGGCTCCGGTAAATTATTGACATTCAATGCCTTTTCCATCAGTTGTAGCCCTCTTTAAAGCCCAATCAAAACTGACTAAGGTGCGTTTTTGCATGGTAAATTAAATTTCTATGCAAAATTAAGGATTTTTTTTGTTGTTTTTATACGCTAAATTGTTTTAATCAAACAGGGTGAAAATATCCTTTACCGATACAACGTAACCGCGCCCTGCCTTTCCACAACCGTACCATCTGGCAAAGTCAACAACAACGTCCAAACATACACCCCTGGCAACGCATCTTTGCCATTTACCCTGCCGTCCCAACCACCGTCCTGGTCATCTGGTAAAAAATTGCGTTTTTCATACACGTTGGAACCCCAACGGTCAAATATTTGAAATAACTGTATGCGTACTTCCGATCCTGATCGACTAAAAACGTTAAACACGCTGTTCGCATCCGTGCCATCCGGGTGAAACACATTCGGAAGATACACCACAATGGAATCGCGCAGGCGCAAGGTGACCGTGTCTGTTTGTGTACACCCTGCGCCATCGCTTACCGTAACCTGATAGGTGGTGGTTTGCTTCATCTGTGCAACTGGCTGCGGACAAGTGGCACAAGAAAGCCCACTAGCAGGGCTCCAGGCGTATTGGAGTGGTGGCGTTGCCGAACCTTGCAGCACAAGCGGAAGGAGGTACGTGGCGCCCGCTGCAAGGGCGATGTCGGGCCCCAAATCAACACTCCAAACCGCAGGATCTTGCAAATCAATATTTACAGAAACGGTACATCCAAATTGATCCGATACTTCCACAGCATAAGTGCCCGCTGGCAAAAGGGTAAAACTGGTTTGGGTTTGTCCAACCCCGCCATTCAATCGATACTGGTAGGGCGCGCGGCCGCCCGTTACCTGCTGCAACCAAATAGCACCATCTG
>CAIVGO010000647.1 GCA_903905445.1 uncultured Bacteroidota bacterium | reverse complement strand
GAAAAATTCTGTGTAACATCTGTACTTTTAAATCTGCGTAACATCTGCGCGAAAAATAGTTGATTGTGGCGACGCTGTCACTACAATCTCAGCGTACAAACAGGTTCTAATAATTCCCATCTTCACCCCAGCTCATTCCTCAAAAAATCACCTAAATTAATCACCCGAACACCCTTTTCTTTCGGGTAAGCCGCGCCAGCAGGTATAATAACAAAGGCCTTATCGGGTTTGAGATCTTCTATCGATTGATAAAAGCCCTTGCTCAAAACCGGCGCGGAGGAGAATTTTATCTCGATACAAAACATTTTTCCAGCGGGATCAATTAATACTAAGTCCGCCTCAGCGCCGTGTTGTGTGCGGTAAAAATAATATTCCCAATTGCCCTGGGTAGCGCGCCTGATCTGCTCAATCACATAACCCTCCCAGGAAGCGCCTAAACTTGGGTGCCCCAGCAAACTGTCAAAGTTACGCAGCCGTAAAAAATGATGGAGTAAGCCGGAATCACGGATGTATAACTTCGGCGTTTTTACCAAACGTTTACCTGCATTTGCAAACCAGGGCTGTAACCTGTTTATCAGAAAGCCGCCTTCCAGCAAATTTAAGGTAGCGCGACACGGTGGCTGTGGATGTATCTAAAGAGTTGGCAAGCGCAGAAAGTTGAAGTAATTGCCCATGCAAATGCGCGGACATACGCAACAAGCGGGTAAACAGGGAAGGCGTCAGGTTGTAACCCAGTTCCCGCAAATCGCGCTCCACAAAAGTTCGGGTAAAACTATCAAACCAAACCGCAGCCAGATCGTCGTCATCCATTGCCAATGCGTCGGGAAAACCACCCCGCACCCAGTGTTTCTGCCAGGTTTCCGATACTTCCAACAAGGAAAACGGCATCAATTCGGTAAAAAATATCCGACCTGCCAGCGATTCTGAAACACCTTTAATAATAGATGGCGATGCCGAACCTAATAAAATAAATCGGGCAGGATCTCTTTGGGCATCTATCAGCGATCGAAGCTGTGCATATAGGGTTGGTAAACGCTGAATTTCATCAATAATAACGCATTGCTCAGTATGCTCTCGCAAAAAAAGACCTGGGGAAGCCAGTTTATCAAAGTCCTGTTCATCTTGCAGGTCCAAATAAATGGATGGCTTATTCAACCTTGTTTGCAAGTATTTAGCCAGGGTGGTTTTGCCAACCTGCCTGGGACCGATAATGTTGGCCGCAGGAAAAACGCTTAGGTTTTTGAGGATCGTTTCAGTAACGGTACGATGTATCATACAACAAAGATAAGGCGTAAACCGAGTAATTCCAACATCTCGTGTAGGAATTACTCGATTGGTGCCTTATCTGCCCATTTGATTTTTAAAAATCCGCCTCCAAAAATTACTCAATATTCAAAAAACGCTGCGTCCACTGGCGCCCGTCGTCAAACCGCACATCTAATACGTACAACCCCTTTGTCAGCGACTCCGGCAATCGGATGCTGGCAGGGTGTTCGGGATAATTGACCCGCTCGGCGTACACCAAACGGCCCTGATTGTCCAATACCCGCAACTGCAAACCACCTGCTTTCCAGTCTGGCACTTCCAGATACAACAAGCCATCGGTCGGGTTGGGGTACAACAAGATGTTGAGGTCGGATGCGCTGCGCTCGGTTGCTGACGGGCGCGACGATTCATATACCACCGGACAATAGAACGTATTAAGATGCGCAGCGCGGTAAATCTGGTCTTTCAAACGGACCGTTACGTGTATGTAATTCGGATCTGCCTGCGCGGGCAAGGTGTAGGTGAATATCTCCGACTGGCCGTTGGCAATGCTGTCGGTGGTCGACGAAAACCGCAAGGAATAGAAGGGGGTAAAATTGGGGTTGCGGACCAGATAGTTCCGGCCGGAAGGGGCTGGGTACACCGCATTGTGCAAGGGTGCAACGGCCAGCAAACCATCGGGAAGTTGCGCTGCGAAATAAATCATCTTTTGTGTACAATTATTGGTCACCCGGATTCGGTAACGCTGCTGTCCGGCAGGATTTTGGGTAATGCCGACCAATTCAAATTTAACACAATCAATCACTTTTACATCGCAGGACGACTTTTCTTGCACCACCACCTTGAAACAGCAGGTAATGTTGGCACCACAGGAATCCTTTGCCGTGTAACACACATCGGTGCTGCCAAGCGGGAAATTAGCGCCTGATGGAAAACCTTGTTGCAATTGTATCTGAACACCCGGACAAATACAGTCCGTTGCTGCGCTTGGCTGCGGATAAGTAACCAACGCCTCCTGATCGCCCGGCGGAATATCGACGTAAAAGTCATTCGGACACTGGATGGTCATGGAGGATTCAAAATCCGTTGAGCTGTATTGCAGGGTGTATGTAACCAGTGTGTCGCAGCCCGTCGTAGCCGGTACGATGCCTGTAACGGTGCCGGGTTGGTTGTACGTTTGGCCGCCAATTACTACAGATTCTCCTGGACAAAACAGGATGGTTTTGGTAGCAGTCGGAAGCGGTGCAAAGGCCAGTGTGTAGGTCACGAGGGTATCGCAACCCATCAAAGCTGGTACCGTGCCTATGGCTGTACCGGGTTGCGTGTACGCTTGATCACCAATGAACACCGTGTCGCCCGGACAGAACAAAATGGTCTGTATGTCAGTAGGTTGTGGTGAAAATTCGAGGATATACGTCACCACCGTATCGCAACCAACCGCAGCGGGCAGCAGGCTTTGTACGGTGCCGGGTTGTGTGTATGCCACACCGTCGATGCTGACGGAAGTGCCCGGACAAAATGCAAGGTTGCGGGTTAGGGTCGGCGGATTGATATTCCGAATAACGTACGTCGCCAAAGTATCACAGCCTTCTGTAGCAGGGATGCTCACCGTAAATGTAGTAGCCGCAAAATAGGCTTGTCCAAAAATAAATACGGTATCTCCGGGGCATAGTCCGATGGTATCCGCCCGGGTCGGGATCGGCGCAAAGCGCAGCGCGTAACTGACAATTGTATCGCAACCCACCAGTGCCGGAATGGTATCTTGCACGAATCCAGGCTCTGTATAGGGCAACCCGTTGACATAAAGGGTATCACCGGGGCACAGG
>CAIVGO010000646.1 GCA_903905445.1 uncultured Bacteroidota bacterium | reverse complement strand
TGGCGCAAAAGTCATTGCCCGCGAAACCATCAGTGCCCTGCGCAAAGACGTAACCGCCAAATGTTATGGTGGTGACATCTCTCGTAAACGCAAACTGTTGGAGAAACAGAAAGAGGGTAAAAAGAAAATGAAACAGTTCGGATCGGTGGAAGTACCGCAGGAAGCGTTTTTGAAGGTGTTGAAACTCAACGATTAAGAGGGGAAAGGGTTCCACGGAGTAGCGCGGAGGTATGGAGTTGCGCGGAATAATATAGATCCGTTATTTTAGTTTAAGAAGACTAGAATAACGGATTTTTTTATGTTTAGACAAAATGAATCAAGTTGCCAGGTTTGGTGCGGATTATCGTTTTAATTGCATGCTACTTCGAAAAAAACGTGTATTTTTTAAAGTCAACCTTAAATTTTCATACTTAAAACTTTAAGTTGGGTAAAAACTACCATGAGCGCAGAATAAAACACCAGATGGAGCACTGGGTTATATAGCAGTGTGCGACGGGCAAAATTGAGCGCGTATGAATTTAAATGGCAGCATAAGCAGGTGGGGCTCCCGAAAGCGTTTGCCACGGCTTATCCGGGTAGTGTGTTTTCCTTGGTGCATCAGGGAAATTTTGAGGGTTTTATTGGGGATGGGGAAGTGACGGCGGATTAATCGAACCGAATCGCTTGTTTTAAGTCGTTGTGAAAAGCCGGCTTCAATAATTGGTCGAACTGAAGGCGACCAACAACAATACCGGGATGAATTCCAATCTCTTGTGCAAATTGCCGGATTATCTTATCGCCAAAAAATGTAACACCCAATTTCCAACGTTCATAGGACAAGGAAGGGATAAGCATGTTTGCGGCAAAGTTATCGGCTTCTTTTTCTTTGTTTTCGTTGTATTCTGCTCCTTCCAATTGCTCCAAAAACACCTCTTTTTTCCCGTGTTCCAGAATATGGCAGGCCTCGTGAAAAAAAGAAAACCAAAACTGGTCGTTGGTTTTGTACAGATCAGATAGCTGGATAAGCGGCGTAGCACCTACCCAACGGGCTGCTCCGCTAATCCTGACTTTGGGGAAAGACGGCGTAAACACAAGCGCCACACCGTTTTTTGCTGCCAGGGATTGCATTTGTATTAAAAAATCATCCGCTTGTTCTTTTGCAATGGCCCGAAAATCTTTCATGGCGGCCCGAAATCCTTTTTCATTATATGCGGGCATGGGTAACGCCCGGGCTTCTTTTTCTCCGATACGTAACCAAACGGCAATTGCCCCAGGGTTGGGCGTATTCTTAAGGGAAATACGAAAAGAAACTTCACCGGCGGTATTCAAATAGTAATCATTCCATTGCGCCGGGCTTGCAAAACCGAAAAAGACCATCAATTCCCGCAAGGTTTCTACGCTTTTTTGAGCGGTGGACAGGATGTTTCGGGCATGCATTGCCTTCAAGGGAAATTGATCCAACCACACCAAATTGCGTTCCAAAGCCTCTTTTTCGTCAATGCGGGCTAGTATTTCGCGATAGGCGCTTTCCCGTTTGATCCAAAAACTGACTGAAGCACCCAATACCCGTTCGAGCATGATGGCCGTATCCATACTGAGCGGCGCTTTCCCCTTGATGAGTTCGTTGATTTTTTCTTTGGGCCGCCCCATGCGTTGTGCCAATTCTGCCTGGGTCATGCCAAGGGCGTCAATGGTTTCCTGAATCGTATCGCCGGGTGGCGAAAGCAGGGATCTGTCGAGTGGAAAAGAAAAACGCATGAGCGATAAGGTTGAGGTGGATTAAATTAATGATAGTCTGTTATTTCCGTGATGGTAATGGCGTCAATCTGCGACCAATCCAAGCTTTTACCATCGGCTAAGGTGGGCGGTGGCTGTTGGGTTGGATAAAAAATAAGACGATAATTGGGGCTAATTTTAACTGCAAAATAGCCAATGTAATTTCCCGTCAATTCATGACAATGGGCGGCAGGCAACGTTCGCATATCGGCCAAAGTTTCTGCTGCCTCCAAATCAGCCAATCGTGCAAGGATGCCTTTTGACATGTCTCCAAACGTTTTTTGGATGGATTTGGCATCTGAAAATTGCTTCGCTAACTTTTTGGAGTCAAATTCAATAAACATACAAAGGTGAAAAAAGTTAACGAAATTGGTTAATTTTTTAAAATAAAAATCAGCAAGGATGCTTTCTTTGGGATGGATTGTTTATTCCGATCGATTTGCTTTACTGTGGTGCGTTTCAATTCCAACTGGTACCATCTTAAGAAATGATTTCCCGAACAACTAAATGGGTTCAGTATACCGTTCCAACGCCTGTTTATGTAATTCCTGCAACTCTAAGGCCAAGGACGCCGGTGCCAATATCCGCACATCCGGCCCCAAGGAAGCCAGTTTTCGCAGTAAATCAATGTTGGGAATGATTTGTAATTGAATGATCAATTTGTCAGATGTTTGCTCCATGATGCTATAAGGCTCAAAGAAGGGCGTACTTAGGAAGTATTTGCCCTGGATTGCTGTAAACTCCATTAAAACGCTTTCCAGTTTACCGTATTTCGGTACAGTGATGCCGTAGATGTGCTTCCAATACGTTTCGGCATTGTTTTGGGGTGGTTTGTCATGATAATACCCGGATTTAACAGGTTGTTCGACAATTCTATCCAATGGGAAAGTCCGTACAAACTGTTCTGCCGGATCGTGAGAGAATCCGCCCACATACCAGCGGCGGTCATAGTGCCGCAGAAACCAGGGATCAAAAAGCACCGTTTTTGGTGCCTGTGCATGGAATGCCAGGTATTGGAAGGAGACCCGGTGTGATTTTTCAATTGCTTTAAGAAAAAACGAAAGGTATTTGCCACCTGCATAGGCGGGGAGCGGGTCGAAGTAGATGAATTTATGAGGTGACTCGGGTTCCGTCCACTTGCGCGAGGCGCGGTATATTTTGCGAAAAATGACCGGTAAGTCACCAAACGCTTTATCGTTGTTGTTGATTTTATTAAAGGTTTCAATCGCGATTCGGATATTGAGTACATCTTCGTCGGAGAGTAATTGATCCTCAATCATCGTAAAGTCGCGCCCTTCTTCATAACGCCAGGCACGTAACGCGGGCACATATTCAAAAGGTGCCCCATTTTCCCGCATATAGTTCATATCGTCGCTCAACTGACGCAAGCTGATGCCCAGTTTATCAGCCAGGTCTTGCAGCTTTATGCCAGCCTCGCGCCCACGGGCACGCGAAAATAGTTCGTGGATTCGGCGGTAGCGTTCCGAGGGTTTCTTATCTTTCGGCATTGATTTTGCAGTGAATGAGGAAGTTTTAAAGTTATATTAGTGGAACAAAATTAATTATTTTGGTCTGAAGTAAAAGTGCAGAGTAGTAATATTAAATTTGTGGTATTAAAAATCGAAAAACATGCTTGATACACTCCTGAAAATCGGTAAACAACTTGGTGAATCTGCTGATCGCGAAGAATTTGATGATATTATTGCAGTCCCACCTATTGATGAAAAGCAAAAAGAAAAAAACTTTACTTTTCACATAGCGGAAATCATATTTGATTTGGATAACCAGGAGGTCAGACTTGGTACGCTACGAGATTATAGTGAGTCAGATAAAAAATACCTTTATGCTCCTTCTCGGCTCCGTTGTATTAAGATTCAAGGTGGTAATAACAAAAATATTTATCCGACCGTGGATCCTCGTAAATCCTACGAGCCATTAAAGAAAACCTTTTTTTCTAAGAACGATAAAGATGGAAATGCTCCGAAAGAGGCCGATCTCACAGAGGCGATTCGGAAGGAAGCACCAGATTTAATAGATTCGGAACTATATAAGGTTACTGAACAAATTTTTTCATTAGGAGCATTATTAGAAGGAGCATTTCCCGATTTAGATAGTATCTCAAAAAGTATTGGCCTTGGAGCGAATCAAAAAATCGTAATGGTTTTTACGTCTGTTGTCGCGGTTGAATTATTTAATATAAACGAACCCAAACCAATTGTATGGCTTAGTGGATATGATAATTTTATCCGGCGGAAGTTCCTGGAAAAAGGAGTACAGGCAAATCAGACGTCGAGAGCAGTACCCAAAGTTTGCTATGTAACTGGCGAATTACAAGATGATGTTTTTGAACCGGCTTTCAATAGTAGGTATAGCATCAATAAAATGTTTGTTACGACAACTAAAAATTATGCGACAGGATTTGTTGATAAGGAATTTGGGAAAAACTATCAATTGAGTAGGAGGGTTGAGTCTTCATTGGAGCGTGGATCTGCACATCTTTTAAAAAATTATGTAGTCAAAATTGCAGGACTATCTCATTGTGTTGTGCCCCAATTCTTATCGAGAACAAACATAGACCTGGATCATTTAACCTTTAATATAACCAAACGCTCAGACCTGCTTTTTCAAATGGCTGAAAAAGGGAACTGGGAAAGATTTGAATCGGACTTGAAATATACCGATGAGGAAGGTATCTATTGGATAAACTTTTTGGGGTTTGATTCAGATGGCAACTTTTTTAAAACTATTAACCAAATAAAGGATATAAGCCAAACACATTTTGCAAAAACAATCAAGGCTCTGCAAAATGTGGACAACGAGATGACGGAAATTGACGGCATCTCTTGGGAAAGTGTCATGACTTACGGTAAAGAGCGGACAAGGTATAGTTTCAATCTTTACACCATTTATAACCTGATTCCCGTTCGTAAAGAAAAACGAAATGATGCCTTATTAGTGTTTAAGGCTATTTTAGAGCAAAGGCAGATTGACCAGCACCAATTATTCGGATTTTTTAGCGAATTAATTCTGTGTCACAGGTTTAGCAAATACCTTGCTTATCAGATTAAACCAAATGGAAATTTTGACTTTGCCACCCGCAATGCTGTATTTCAATATCATGCTTTTATCCAATTCTTAAGAAAATTAAACCTACTCAAAATGGAAGAAAAATCATCTTCGGTTTCTACGGCAACTTTGCCGGAAACAGAGCCCTCCGTCATCGCTTTTTTTGAACGAATGCATTATTCAGATGCTCAAAAAGCGATGTTTTACCTTGGCAGAGTGCTAAATAGTGTGGCCTACGCTCAACATAAGAAAAATCATACCTCAAAGCCTATATTGAATAAGTTGAATTACAATGGTATAGATAAGCGCGCTGTCATACGCCTTCGTATTGATCTGATGGAAAAGTGTAAGCAATATGATGTATTGAATTACAATGAGCTCCTTTTTTCCAAATTCAACGACTTGTTCAATCCTAGTGAATTTACACTTTCTTCAGAGGAAGCGCTTTTCTTTCTGCTTTCCGGTTACTCTTTTCGGACACCGAAAGAAGCATCGGAAGAACCATTGGATACCACAAACGATTAAATAATTATAAAACTTCATTTTTCATTCAAAACAAATATACCACATGGAAAATCAACTGCTTACCAACAACTCCGATTTCCTGTTTCTTTATGAAGCGATTCAATGTAACCCAAATGGAGACATAGACCAGGAAAATAAACCCCGGATGGATTACGACAATGACATTAACCTTGTTACGGATGTGCGTATCAAGCGTTATGTCCGCGATTTCTTAAAAGCGACTGGTCAAGATATTTTTGTAGACATGGAAGGCGAAAATAAAGTAAGTGCCGACAGCAAACTTAAAGCCGTTTTACTTAGATTATTAGCGAACGCCGACGAAATAGAAACTTTCTTTGCGAATGAAAATATGCTGCTGCAGAAATTTGAAGAGGTAAAATCTAAAAATAAAGGCAAGTCGGTGGAAGATACCATTAAGTTTATGCAAGATATAAAAAACAAAGATTTATGTTCTGAATTGAACCACGCATTATTGGCATATTTAGTTAAGCAAAAGTTCGTGGATATTCGTTTCTTCGGTAGCGCTTTTGCTATTGCGGGTTTTACTAGATCCTACACCGGCCCAATTCAACTTAACTGGGGCTACTCTTTGCACAAAGTGCAAATCATGGATTCCAGTTCTATCGTAACAATAATGAACGATGGAAACAGCACAATAGGTAAAGATTACCGTGTCCACTACAGCCTTCTGGGGTTTGTAGGCAGCATTAACAAATATGCTGCAATGAGCACTGGCTTGACCAATGAGGATGTTAAATTATTTCGAAAAGCATTATGGGAAAGTATCCCGGCATTACCTACGCGCTCCAAAATGAATCAATATCCTAAACTTTATGTCGAAGTAATCTATAACGACGGCTTTAACAATGGCTATTTTGGAGACATGCGTCAATTTCTTGCGGTTTCACCCAATAATGGGTTGGAAGAAAAGCAAATTCGGAAGTATGCCGATTTGACCTTGAATGCCCAGAAGTTAATTGATATTCTAAAGGTTAATACAGGTGAAGGTAAGGCTGTAAAAGAGGTGAAAATCAAGACTGCGGAAGGCGTGAGTTTCACCATTTGATTGTGTCAACATTTTTAAAACAACAACATCATGGAAGTATTATCTTTTGATGTCTGTGGGAAAATGGCACATTTCAGAAAATATTATGCCAATAATACGGCTTTTTCCTATTCATTACCGCCACGAACAACCGTTATGGGCATTTTGGCGGCCATTTTAGGGTATGAAAGAGACAGTTATTATGAGGCGTTATCGAGCGTTCACCTTCGGGTGGGTATTCGGATTTTGCAGCCGATTAAGAAAAACTTCCACAGACTTAATTTTTTGAGTATCAAATCAATGGGTGACGCCTTAGAAGGTACCGGAGACTTTACCGGTGCTGATGGGCGTATACAAACACCATTTGAAATTGTTACCGGACTACATCTTGGTACGGATTTAGTCCAATACCGTTTCTTTTTGGCCGCTGGCGCAAATGATAATGGAGAGTTTGAAAAAATAAAAAATTCCGTACTCCATTTGCAGCAAAAGTTCAATGTGACCTTAGGAACCGCTAGTTTCACTGCCTGGATACAAAATAGTTTATTAACGGATCATGTTGAAGCGATGATTGGGAATGGCTTTATCCCTTTACATGCAGCAATCCCTTCTTCCGCAATTGAAAATCTGAATTTTCCACAAGAAGATGATAATTTTTTAGAAGAAGAACTGCTCCCTGCTGATTTTGTGGGTAATCGGAATCGTGAACTTGGCAAACTCGTTCGGGTTATTTTCAGTACGCATGGAATACCATTTTCAGCCAAATTGAATGCTTCTTATTTTCCGGTACCGGACAAAGATGGTCATATTCAAAATATCTTATTTCTTGAATGAAAGACTTTTTCTCTCATGCTGGTATTTTTCAAGGAAGGGTTATTACTCCTAAATTTTTGCGAGATCATACAAAGGAAGTAACCCGAAAAGCACTTGATCAACTTTCACCTTATGCACTTGAAGCAGGTTTGTACGATTTGGTAGCCCAAATTTGTCTATACCATGACTTGGGAAAGTACACGCCGTTTTTTCAAGATTTTTTATTGAGAAAAAAAGTCACTAAATGGAAACAACACGCACGTTTTGGTGCCTTTGCGCTATGCGAGAAAATGTTTCGTAGTGGAAATGACCCGGCACTGGCTTTGCAGGTATTTTATATTATTATGCACCATCATGCAGATCTTTCCGACTTTGACAATGTCAATGCGATGGCAAATTCTGGTGGAGATAGTTATGAAGTTTTTCAAAAACAATTAAATAGTATTAGGGAAGATTTATTACAAATTGCATTGGAGATGGGTGAAACTGATATGGCAAACTGGTTGCGTTTTCCAGATGAACGGGAATTCCAACGAGCATACAGGCAATTTTACCCGAAACAATGCGGTATCCGCAACTACTATTTCATTAACTATACCTTCTCACTGCTTATTGAGGCAGATAAAATAGATGCATCAGAAACGCCAGTTTATAACCGTAAAATGCTGGATAGCAACGCAGTAGGAGGCTACATATCCGGGTTTAATCCAAATGCGCTCCGAAATGAAGTTAGACAACAGGTCATAAATCGGTTGGATGTACTGGATTTAGATAAAAAACGGCTTTTTACGCTAACTGCACCAACTGGAGTAGGAAAAACCTTGACCGCACTTGATTTTGCATTAAAATTGCGAGAAAAAGTCCCCTCTTTGCAACGTGGACAGATTATTTACGGATTGCCATTTATTAACATCATTGAACAGGGTTTTGAGGAGTATCAAAAGGTATTTAAGGGACATGATTGCGAAATATTGGCACATTACCAGTATGCTGATGTCTTTGGTAAAGAAAAACGCAATGATAATTTTGAGGGAGAAGAAACGAACTATGCTCAGAAAGCAATGGCATTGGATACCTGGCAAAGTGATATCGTGATTACCTCATTTGTCCAATTATTGCACACATTGATTGGCAATCGAAATAAATTGCTTAAAAAATTCAATCACTTCGCCGATAGCATCATTATATTAGATGAGGTTCAAACATTGCGCATTGATTTATTGCCAATCGTAGGAGCTGCATTGTTTTACTTGACGAGGTTCCTGAATACCCGCATTCTATTGATGACAGCAACAAAGCCAGAAATCATGCGGTTGGCGCATGAAAAATTATTAAGTCATGAAGGTATTTCCCTTGAAGAATGCGAAGGTGAGGAGCTTTTGCTAACTCATCAGTCTATTTATTCAGGTTATAAACGCACTCAAATCGAGCCGCTTTTTGAAATTGATTTAGGCGTTGAAGATGCGGAATATATATTTATTGATCATGTTTTTGCCAATAAATGGGATGATACCAAATCCTGTTTGATTGTTGTAAATAAGGTGCAACGCTGTATAACATTGTTTGAAGCAGTTGAGGAATATTTAAATATTAATAAACTATCTAACCCTGTTTATTGCCTTTCAACCAATATCGTACCAGCGCATCGCATGGACCGTATCTCTAAGATCAAACAAGACTTACAACAAGGCAAAAAGCCCATTTTGATTGCTACACAGGTGGTAGAAGCAGGCGTAGATCTAGATTTTGATATGGGTTTTCGGGATTTAGGCCCAATAGATAGTATTGTACAGGTGGCCGGACGCATCAATCGCCAGGCTAATCCGCTGATGCCGGCAAAGGAACATAAGCCGCTTTACATCATTGATTTTAAAGATTGTATGCGCATTTATGGTCCCACAACCAGCCAACAGGCGCTCGCTGCGTTACAGGATAAAAGTGTGATATTGGAATCAGAATATTTGAATTTGGTTACTCGATATTTCCAGGAAATCTCGGTTCGAGGTTTTGATGTTTCTATTAAGGTATTTGAGGCAATGAAAAAACTGCAATATGATACAGTGGATAAAGAGTTTCAGGTTATTCAGGAAATGTCAAATTCTATTTCAGTATACGTATTGTGTGACGAACGAGCAATTGAAGTAAAAAATGCTTTTGAGCAATGGCAAAACAAAGAAATATCAAAAGGTGATTTCGATAAAAATTTCAAACGTGATTTCCACCAACGCATCATAGCGATTCCTAAATACTATACCGAACACCTGGAAAATGATCTTTCGGAGGACATAAAACTCGCTGAAGAAAAAGACTATGATTTTAAAACTGGATTTATTCGGTTTAAATTAAAAGAACAGCGACAGCCTGACCAATATCTATGACAACCACACTCACCACCACCATTTCCTTCCCAGAAGTATCCCTCCCTACCCGCGCAGCGCACCAATTGCGCGGGTATTTCGGCAATTTGTTCAAAGAGCATTCCCCATTGCTGCACAACCACTACGAAGACGGAAGTTTTCGGTATGGCTATCCACTGGTGCAATACAAGGTAATTCGGAATATGCCTGTGCTGGTCGGCATTGAGGAAGGCGCAAAATTACTGGCGGAACTGTTTTTTGAAATGAAAACCTTGCAATTAGGTGGAAAACAATACAGTGTCTTGGAACGCGATATTTCGTTTCATAAAAATGAGGTAGGCATTGGGTCAGTATTGTACGACTACCGTTTTGAAACCTTGTATATGGCACTAAATCAGGAAAATCATACGGAGTATTTATCCAAAGATCCATACGAGCAACGTGCATTTCTTGGGCGCATTCTTACAGGCAATATATTGTCTTTTTATAAGGGGATCGGGCTTTTTTTGCCACAGGAATCAAGGATTATGGTAAGTTTTCGACCAGAAACAGAAACGATTACAAGTTTCAAAAATCAAAAAATGCTTGCTTTCAGTGGTTCTTTTACCACCAATGCCTTGCTTCCAAACCTCGTCGGACTGGGTAAAAGTGTGAGCCGAGGTTATGGAGCCATACAAAAACTGTGATCCATGCAACTTCATCTCAATTCTTACGGAGCCTACCTGCATGTAAAAGATGCCATGTTTGATGTGCGTAAAAAACTTGAAAACGGCACCGTCGAAACCAAAACCATTGCGGCACACAAGGTGCAAAGCATTTGGATGGGACGGGGTACCATGCTTTCTTCCGATGCGGTGCGCCTGGCATTGATGAATAATGTCGACATTATATTTTTGGAAAACAACGGCACACCACTCGGGCGCGTGTGGCATTCGAAACTAGGCAGTACTACGAGAATTCGCAAATGCCAATTGGAAGCAAGTATGGACGACCGGTGTTTGCATTGGACTAAAATATGGTTGGGTCAAAAACTTGAAAACCAGGCAATTATAATCCGAGATCTAAAGAAGCACCGACCGCAACATGCAATTTATCTGGACGACAAGCTGTTACAAATGGCTGATTTGCAACAGAAAATGGCTGTGTTTGCACCGACAGGAACGATGGGTAATTGGGGCGCTTCCATACAAGGTTTGGAAGGAACGGCCGGGCGTTTATATTTTGAGGTTTTAAGTTATGTGCTTCCTGCAAACTGGCAGTTTAAGGGACGAAGTACGCGTCCGGCGCAAGATGCTTTTAACGCTTTTTTGAATTATGCCTACGGTGTATTGTATGCGCGCGTGGAAAAATCGCTCATGTTGGCAGGCCTGGACCCGTATGTTGGGTTTCTGCACCGCGATGATTACAATCATAAAAGTTTGGTTTATGATTTTATTGAACCCTATCGGATGTGGGCAGATAAGACTGTATTCACCCTATTTTCGGGGAAAAAGGTTAATCAGTCCTGTTATGAAGCGGTAACCGGTGGCATAAGTCTCAACAGCGAAGGGAAAAAACTACTTATGGAGCACTACAACGAATACTTAGAGCATGAAGTAATCCGCTATAAAGGACGCAACCGCACGCGGGCAAGTATTTTGTTGTTAGATGCACATGCTTTTGCCCAGATACTGCTGGGTGGTAGCGGGGAGTTGGAAGAAATGGACATCAACGAACTATAAAAAAACAGCCATGATCATCTGGGTACTCTATGACATCGAAAACGATCGCGCCCGAACAAAAGTTGCCAAGGTGTGCAAACAAGCCGGACTTTATCGCGTACAATTCAGTTGCTTTTTAGGAACCCTGGATGCCTATGAAAAGGATATATTGGAGTTGAAACTAAAAGCCCTGATTGCAGAGGATCGGGACAAAGTGTATATTTTTCCGATGAATAAATCAGAGTTGCAGTCTACGGTCTTATTAGGTCAGGCTTTTGATAAAAAAATGGTAACAGATGAAATAATGGCACTCTTTTTTTAAAGCCAGTTATATCAACGGACAACATGAGCAAGGAATCCACCCAATTTTCAATCACCCCGTCGCATATCATAGAGTATTTGTATTGTCCGAGGTTTACCTTTTTTGAATATGTTTTGCGGGTGCCCCAATTTGAGGAAAAAAACTACAAAGTACTGAAAGGCAGGGAGATGCATGATGAAAAGGCAGACCAAAATCGCGCGTACTTGCGCAAGCGCATCGGGGCGGTGGAAAAGCAAACGGAAGTTTATCTCACAAATAATTTATTGCGTGGCGAAGTAGATGAGGTACTCACCTTGCAAGACGGTACCATGGCACCGTTGGACTATAAATTTGCAAAATGGGAGGATCGATTATACGATACCTATCGCACACAACTGGTTTGTTATGCCTGGCTGATCGAGCATAATTTTGGGCGTCAGGTAACTCGCGGCTACCTGGTTTATACGCGCAGCAAGCATTATTTATTGGAGGTGCCTATAAAGCCAGAAGATGTAGAAGTCGTTAAAACCGCGGCAGCTGAAATTGCAAAGATTATACAAAAAAATGTGTTCCCCAATGCCACCAAAGTGCGAAAAAGGTGCGAACATTGTACTTATCGGAATATATGTCCGATGTGAAATTTAAGGTGGCATTCCGGGTCAAAATTTATTTTTCCAAACCAGAAAACCACACTAAATCCTTTGATAATGAAGGACTTGTGTATCCGATGAATGATAAAAAACGGAATAAAAAGATGTTCTTTGACATGCTAAATCATAAAAATAAGGTTTGAGGAAATCGGTATAACCAACTGGTTATCATACCTTTGCAGGTAAATACGGCTTCAAAGGCCAATTCCACGATAAGAAGGATTGAAACGGCACTTCCAAATAGTGCCCGTTCCGGTATATTGGTCTTCAAAGGCCAATTCCACGATAAGAAGGATTGAAACTTTTTGTGTTCCATTCAATGTGAGCAACCCTTTTTCGTCTTCAAAGGCCAATTCCACGATAAGAAGGATTGAAACTGTCCGTGTTGGCT
>CAIVGO010000645.1 GCA_903905445.1 uncultured Bacteroidota bacterium | reverse complement strand
CTTACGGCAGAAATTCGGATCATGTTTGAGGGCGGCTGCGTTTAAATGCTGCTTGCTTTAAACAAATGCTCGGTACTGTTTTCGATTTCAAAGATAAACTGCCCATTTTCAATACGAAATATATAACATCCGGTATTGTTATGGCGGGTGGCTTCCATTTCAGAAAGCGATTTTCCTTTCAGCAGGGTCACGAGTGCGCGCAGGGTGCGTCCGTGCGTACACACGAGCAGGCGCTCAACGGGTTCGGTACGCAACCAATTGATAAAGCGCTCCAAGCGTTCGCCGAGGTGTTCGGCCGATTCTCCATTGGGCAGGGCGGCTTTAAAATTGCCCATTTTCCACTCATTGATCATCCATTCGTACACTTCCAGGCGTTCGGGCGAACTTTCCTTGCCTTCGTGGTCGCCCCAACCGATTTCATTGATATCGGCATTTTCGATGGTGGGAATGCCCATTTCAATAAAAGGCGCCACTGTTTGTTGGCTGCGTTTGAGGGCAGAATGTACCACCAGTTGAAAATCCAGTTCGCGGTAAGTTTCGAAAAACGCTTTTGCCTGTTCGCGGCCTGTATCATTCAGGTCGGTATTCACGCCACTTCCTTGCACGATTCCGAGGCGATTGTATTCCGTTTCGCCGTGCCGCAGCATATAAATGGTCATGTTGTATTAGTTGTTTGAAATGACGGGCAATTCAAAATAGCCCCGGAATTGTTTATCTTCCTCAAATACCGTATCGGTGTAATCGGCCAATACATTATATAAGGTGTCGCGCTCGATTGGTTTGCGGCCCACGCGCCGAATCATATCCACCAACTGCTGGGTATTGAGCGACGGATTTTGTTCCTCTGCACCCGCCATGCTATAAATTTTGGTGGTATCGTCGATAGTGCCGTCAATGTCATCTACGCCAAAAGCGAGCGACATTTGGGCTACCTGGCGACCGATCATGGGCCAATAGGCTTTTACGTGGTCGAAATTATCGAGGTAAATGCGGCTGATGGCATAATTACGCAGATCCTCCACCGTGGTACTTTCCGCAATGTGCGACATTTGATTGTCTTGGTTGCGGAATTTGAGGGGGATAAATGTTTGGAAGCCACCGGTTTTATCTTGCAACTGGCGCAGTTGTTCGAGGTGATCAACCCGGTGCCAGAATTTTTCAATGTGTCCGTACAACATCGTTGCGTTAGAGCGCATACCGAGTTCGTGCCAAATTTCGTGCAAACGCAACCATTGTTCGCCGGTGCATTTATCATTGGCGATTTGTTCGCGGATTTCAGGGTGGAAAATTTCCGCGCCGCCGCCGGGCAGGCTATCCACCCCCGATTCTTTGATCAGGCGCATGCCTTCTTCGTAGGAAATTTTGGCTTTTTTGAAAATATAATGGTATTCCACGGGTGTCAAGGCCTTCACGTGCAGTTCCGGACGGTGGGCTTTGATGGTGGAAAACAATTTTTGGTAAAATTCCAGGTCGTATTGTGGCAATACACCTCCTACGATATGCACTTCTGTAACCGGTTTACCATCGTATTGGTACACAATGTTGAGCATATCCTCCATGGTATAGGCCCAGGAATCGGCTGCATCGCGTTGCTTGATCAGGCGTGAATAAGAGCAAAATTTGCAGTCATACACACACAGATTGGTGGGTTCGATATGGAAATTGCGGTTGAAGTAGGTAAAATCGCCGTTTTTCTTTTCGCGCACAAAATTGGCCAATGTGCCGAGATAGGCCAATTCGCCGTGTTCAAACAGAAAAACACCTTCTTCCGGGGTAATGCGCTGACCATCGGCCACCTTTTGCGCAATTTGTTTGAGTTCCTCGCTGAGGGTCGGATCCGAAAGCAGGATATCCAATTGGGCTGTACTCCGCATGATGTTTAAGTAGTTCGTGTGATCAACAGGACGGTACACCTTTATAGTATCATCCAATTTTTATAATCAATTAAACGGCGCAACTCCCGCTTTGTTCAAATCTTTCAAACTTTACTGAAACTTTATAAGTTCCATCAGTTTTTTGGCATTTTCGGCGTTGGAGAGCGATTTTTCCATGCGGTTGCGGCGTTCGGCAATGCGGCTTTCTTCAAACGGCACATTGATGAGTGCTTCCACGGTTTGGCGCATGGCTGCGGCCGAGTTGCGTACATAACAAAGATCGCCGAGGCCCGAACCGCTTACCATTTGGTCGTTTACGATGCAGAATCGACCGCGGAAGAGCGCATTGATCAGTTTTAGTTTGATGCCCGAGACCTGAAAAGAAACCAGCAGGTTGATTTGTGCTTTCTGGATCAGGTCGTTCATTTGCTGGTCGCCCGGGTTTTCGATCAGGGTGATATGGTCGTATTGCGCCACCAGATCTTTGAGTGCACGGGAAGGCTCCATGCCTGCAATGACAAAAGGAATATCGAGGTCGCGGAACACTTCGGTAATGAGCCAAACGGCAGCGCGATCGTTGTCGGGCACGCTCAATTTGCCATGAAACAGCACATATTCTCCACGACCTACCAGACTTTGCACATTGTCATTGGGGTGGAACGCCGGGATGTAATGGGTATTGGCTTTCAGCGCTTTGTAGTACGATTGATCATTCATGGACAGCGTAATGATCTCATCGGCATGCAGCACCACTTTCGGCTCAATGCGTTGTAATTTAATACTTTCGATAAAATAAAACACCTTTTCCACCAGGTCTGTTGTAGCGGAAGACAAGTTGAACAGGTGTTCATAATATTGCCATTCCACATTGTGCATGCGCACCAGTTTTTGGCGTGCGCGCAGGCGGCTGTTCCAAATCAGGGCCGAAGTGTGCATGCCTTCGAACAGGATGGGGTGTTTGTCTTTGCGGAGGCGTTTGAGCAGGGCGCTGCTTTCGCGGGTACGCATGATGAAAGGGAGTGGACTAATTTGACGGATAATGCTCCGACTGCGCTTGTAATAGTACACTTCATGGCAATATTTGGCCAATTCGGGCTGAGGTTGCCGCTCGCCATATTGAAAACAGTGCAAAATCACCTTAACGCCTTGTTCGTGCAAGGCCTTGATTTGGTGAAAAATAACGATTACACCGCCATAGTTGGCCGGGTAAGGAATATCGAAAGAAACAACGTGTAGGTACATGAATTTCAGGTAAGGGGCTGGTTCGCAGCATATTGATTAAAGAGGGCAAAGATAGAATATTTTATTTGCCACCCAAAATACGGACATGCACAGAACAAAAAAAGCCTGATCTGTCGTTAACAATTTATTAATTTTGTTCAATAGGTTTACACTTCCATTCATCGGTTTAGTGTACTCCCCCATTAACAAAACAGTTTTAATTTTTTTAGACAATCTACTTGTTTTTTCTTTGGTCTTTTATATACCTTACAGAGCCATTACACGGCGTTTTCGCTTCTTATCCAAATTTTATTGTTCACCAAAAGATGAAATTATGCGGAATATCACATTTGAAAAACTTCGTCGCATCAAACATGCATTGCCGGAAGGCAGTATTGCACAGATTGCCAATGATTTAAGTGTTGATGAACAAACGGTTCGAAATTATTTCGGGGCACATAATTACAAGGATGGCGTTTTAGTAGAATTTTATCGAGAACAGGGTCCACAAGGCGGTATCGTGCAACTATCGGATGATACTATTTTAAACCGAGCGCTTCAAATTTTAGGTGAAAAAATGGTTTCTTAGCACGCTGATACTGTTTTTTAATAAAAATTATCCTGCTACTTGAGTCATCCCGAATTTTGGTGAGCACCGAAATTCGGGATTTTTTTTGCAGCACAACGAACGTATAACTAAAAAACCTGAATGAAACGAATATAAGATACCAAATTACACAGCACCTAAAGCCTGCATTAGTTCCCTGTGATGCGTAAATTTTATTGACGGGGCGACTTTTTCTGTCACCCCGCCAATAAAATTTACACGCTACCACCAATCCTTGATAAAATCCCAGTAATCTTAAAATCGAGCGTTAATGCACGCATCATTATGCGTTGTCATGTCATCTCTACTGTCGGGGTGACTGAAAAAGTCGCCCCGACAGTAGAGATGACGCATTGCCGCGAATATCTGGCAAAAGATCCTTAATAAAACTTACGGAAGTTACCTAAATCACGCGTAACACCTGAAGATCTCAAAGATAAAAATCTCCCGTAAGTATTTGATAATCTTCGGAATAAGTGCCATCTGTATTTCGAATTGCAATTTCATCCATTTTAAAAAATCGCGGATTTCGCTCAAACTGCAACAGGTGCCGCTCACCTACCCGATCAGGCCTGGCCAGCACCGTTGTTATCCGGGTGCAATACAAACCCATACAAGCGCCCAATTCCTGGTGCATTTGGCTGTTTTTGCTTGGAACAATCAGGCAGAAACGGCCATTTTTCGTTAAATGCGTCTCGGCGAGTTGTAACAGCACTGCCGGCGGTAAACTTGCTGTATTGCGCGCCAATTGCCTGTGGGCGTCGGGTGAAAGGGTGGTTTCGGTAAAAAAGGGCGGATTGCTTACGATTAGGTCAAAAGGTTCCACGGGCTGCTCGAGTAGTGCTTGCGCAGCGGCTTCGAGTACCGACAAACGATCCTGCCAGGGGGCATTTTCAAAATTAAAACGCGCTAAATTGGCCGATTCAGGATCTATTTCGAGTCCAAAAATACGTGCATTGGTCGTTTTTTGAGCCAACATCAGGGCGATTAGGCCTGTTCCTGTGCCGATATCCAAAATCCGATGCGCATGCCCTGGAAGCACCCAGGCACCCAACAGCACACCGTCCGTACCGACAGGATGGACCGTATCGCCTTGACGCACCGTAAATTGTTTGAATTGAAAAGCCTT
>CAIVGO010000644.1 GCA_903905445.1 uncultured Bacteroidota bacterium | reverse complement strand
TCACTCATCACTCATCACTCATCACTCATCACTCATCACTATGACAAACCTTTCCCTCGGCCAGCGCATATTAGTCGGCTCATTCAGAAGCATCAACAAGGTAGTAGCCTGGCATCGCTTGCCCAAGTGGCTTGGTGTGGTAAACCTCATTGCCTTTCGCAGCGAGTTGCGGGCAAAAAACCTGCACGATACCTATCCGGATCCGAATGCACAGGGTGATGTGAAAACCTGTCCTTTTCACGACCCGCGCTATTTGACCGCCCGCCATTCGGATGGGAAATTTAATGATGATGAAAAGCCGTTGATGGGTTGCTCGGGCATGCGTTTTGGCCGAAATGTGCCGCGCGCGTACACCAAAGCACCTACCCACGAGGAATTGATGACGCCCAATCCGCGGATTATTAGTGAACGCTTGCTGGCCCGGGATGAATTTAAACCTGCTACCATCCTTAATTTGCTGGCGGCGGCTTGGATTCAATTTCAAGTGCATGACTGGGTGGGGCACTATGAAAGCACCGAAGAATTGGAAATTCCATTGCCGGAAGGGGATACCTGGAGCGATCCAACCATGAAGTTGTTTCGGACGCAACCCGATGAACCGCTGCATGATATGGATAAAACGCATCCGGTATATAAAAACAAAAATACCCATTGGTGGGACGGCTCTCAGATTTATGGATCAACGGAAGCCCAAACGGAAATTTTGCGCGGCAAATCGCCCGATGGCAAACTGATCCTGGAGGAAGGCTCGGAGGATGTGTTTTTGCCCCGCGATGAACGTGGTATTCCGGTGACGGGTTTTAACGACAACTGGTGGTTGGGCCTCGAGTTGCTGCATACCTTGTTTGCGCAGGAGCATAATGCGATTTGTGATGCGTTGCGCAAAGAACATCCCGAGTGGACGGGCGATCAATTGTTTGATAAAGCACGCCTGGTAAATACGGCTTTAATGGCGAAAATTCATACCGTGGAGTGGACGCCCGGCATTTTGGCGCATCCGGTATTGGATATCGGTATGAATGCCAATTGGTGGGGATTGATGGGCGAACGGTTGTATAAAATGCTGGGGCGCATCTCCAAAGCGGAAACCATCAGCGGTATTCCAAGTTCGGGCGTGGAGCACCATGGAGCGCCCTATTCTTTAACCGAAGAATTTGTGGCCGTGTATCGTTTGCATTCTTTGCTGCCCGATGATATTAAATTTTATGATGTTCAAACCGGGGAGTACCGCAGCACCCATGTGATGAACGATGTTGCCTTCGAGCGCGCACGTACGCCTTTGCGCGACGGATTGACGTTCTCCGATGTTTTTTACTCCTTTGGCGTGGCTTATCCGGGGGCAATTACCATCCGCAATTTCCCGAAATTCTTGCGCGACCTGCGCACGCCCGATGGCAAACATTTGGATATGGCAGCGGTGGATATTTTGCGCGATCGCGAGCGTTCGGTGCCGCGTTACAACGAATTCCGCCGTCTTTTTCACATGAAACCGGCCGAATCGTTCGAAGAACTGACCGGTGGCAACCTGGAAATCGCCCAGGAAGTGCGGGAAGTGTATGGCGGCGATATCGAAAAAGTGGATCTGTTGGTGGGTACCTTGTGCGAGCCGCTGCCCAAAGGATTTGGTTTTAGCGACACGGCATTCCGGGTGTTTATCCTGATGGCCTCCCGCCGTTTGAAAAGCGATCGTTTTATTGCAGGCAATTTTAACAAAGATGTGTACACCGAAACCGGCTTCAACTGGGTGCAAAACAATACCATGAAGGATGTCTTACTGCGGCACTTCCCGGATTTGGAACCTTCTTTGCGCAAGGTGAAAAACGCTTTTGCGCCTTGGGATAAGGTTTAAACCAAGATTTAAATGGATTTGAAGGATAGTTGGATAAAAAATTGATTTTCAATGGATTAGAAGTCAATTGTTTTCATAACCACTTTGTTTTAACTGTAACTAAGCATCGAATTTGGAAATTTCGCGTAAAAAGTCATCTTTCTTTCTACGCGAAATCTCCACTTTTGAGCCATCCGTCATTTCCACATAGCCGCCATCAGTTTTGAGGTAGCGGCTGATTTGGTCTAGGTTGATCAGGTGCGAATGATGCACGCGAAAGAAATTTTGTTTGGGTAAAATGGCTTCAAAATGCCCCATAGTGCGTGAAATGAGCAGTTTTTCGCGATTTACCATATAAAAAGTGGTGTAATTGGAATCCGATTCCAGGCGTACAATATCGGCTACTTGAATAAATTGTAGCCCTTCGCCAATGGGCAGCGCAATCCGTTGAGGTTCTGCTTTTTGCACTTGTTGAAAGAGGCGCTCAAGGGCGCTTAAATCGGGTTGGGTGGTCGTGTGCATGCGTGCTCGCACTTTGGCAACGGCTGCCTCCAACTCATCCAGGTCAATGGGCTTGAGCAAATAGTCGACCGCCGAAACTTTAAAAGCCTGCAAAGCAAATTGGTCGTAAGCGGTGCTAAAAATGACCGAAAAGTTAAATTTACCCAGTTTTTCCAGCAGTTCAAACCCCGTCATGTGTGGCATCTGAATGTCTAAGAATAGCAGATCGGGGGTAAGTGTGCGCAATTGCTCTAGCCCATTTTGCGCGTCATTGGCCGTGGCGATCACCGCCACATCCGGACAAGTCATGCGCAACATATTCGTCAGCGCTTCGGTAGCATTGGGTTCGTCGTCGATGAGCATTGCGGTCATTGGAATATTAGGTTTTGGATGGTGAAATAATGCCAGGGTTGTATACAAGGGGGATCCGCACAATTACCCTGGTTCCAATTGCATTGCCTTG
>CAIVGO010000643.1 GCA_903905445.1 uncultured Bacteroidota bacterium | reverse complement strand
TGGGTGGAGATGATCCCTATCGCCCCAATAACACAGAAGCAGGCCGCATACTAAACCGCCGCACCGAAATAAGGCAATCCACCCTGACCCTGGAGGCGATGTTTTATCGTTACGCCTTGAAAGCTATGAAAGAAAATAATGTAGCCGCCGCATTTTCCTACCTCGACCGATGGACGGCAAAAGTTGACAAAGGTTCGACCGTGCTTTTATTGTTCGATCCCAGGTTCGAACGCTTGCGATCGGACAAACGATGGCCATTGCTGGAAAAGCAGGTTCGTGCCAGTTACAAAAACCTCAAATATGGAAGGGAATCATTTCTGATCGATTCGCTTCGGTTTGAAACTTGTCGGTATGCGGGCGAACAATTGGCGGTAATCTTGAACCGTCTTCCAGGAAATGTGCCCGGTGACGACCGTTACGAAGTGGAAATACCCGGTAAAACCGATGCTGCCGTCCGCAAGCAATCCGAAATGAGTTACAAAACCATATACCCCATTTTGCAAAAAACAGGCTGGCCCAAGAAAGGCAACTACAGCGAAAGTGCCGTGAATAATGCTTTTCATTTACTGATGAACTCCGGAGATATCGCCGCGCACTTGACTTGGCTCCCTGCCTTGGAACAGGCTTGTTTGGCCGGTGATCTCCCCTGGAAAATGTATGCACTTTGTTACGACCATATCAGGGTTTTATTGGGAAAACCACAACGTTACCTGCTGTATTATCAAAATATGGAAGATGGCAGCGTGGAACTGTCGCCTTGGGAAGGCGATGAAAACACCGTAAACGATTGGAGGGCAAAAATTGGGCTTCCGTTGCTTCCGCAGGCGGTGGTGGAGGCGATGCGGGTGAAAAAGTAGGCAGGGCTGTTTTATTGCACTCAATACTCAGATAGTAACGAATACACGATAAGGCACAATCATTCGTGCATTTACACACGATTTTTGATGCTTAAAATTTTATCAAGGATTTGTGGTAGTGTGTAAATTCTATTGACGGGGTGACTGAAAAAGTCGCCCCGTCAATAGAATTTACGCATTAACACGGGACTTAAGGAGGCTTCAGTTGTTAAGCATGATTTGGGTAGCATTGGTACCTTCTTTTCGTATTAATAAGGACTATTTTGCTGAGTTCTCGTGGTAATGGATAAAAAATCCCGAATTTTGGGTTTCAACAAAATTCGGGATGATTCATGTTGGTGGGGATCTATTTGAAATATATTACATTTTTACAAACTTCCGTATAATTCTTTGATCATTCAATTGCAATTGCAGGAAATACACTCCTGGCGTAAGGCTTGAGACATCAATAACATTTTCAGGGTTCAAAGTTTGAGTCGGGAATACCACAGTACCTTGCCCATTCAGAATTAAATAAGGTGTTTTTGTACTAGGGTTTCCTTCAATATTTACGTTAATAAGTTGAGTCGTAATGCTAGGATAAATATTAAAGGAATCATTTGGTATAAAAGGCTCAGCGTTCATTGTTTCTGGGCATTTTAACTGAACTGGCGCAACATGATCTATATAATCTCCTGTCCCTAATTGTCCGTAAGTATTATTTCCCCACGCCCACATCGTGCCGTCTGACTTTAGGGCCATGGCATGCAATAAACCGGTAGAAATCTGGGTCCAATTTGTATCTTGGCCAACTTGTACAGGATAGGGCACTTTGTTTCCTTTTAGTCCAATACCAAGTTGGCCCTCATCATTCCTTCCCCAAGCCCAAAGGGTGCCATTTGTTTTTAAACCTAACGAGTAATTGAAGCCAGCGCTTACCATTTTCCAATCATTCCCGGAATTTACAGGTGATACATTCGGAATAGAATCACCCTCAACAGGTGATGGAATACCCGTTTCCCCAAAGTGATTTCCTCCCCAAGCCCAAAGACTACCATCGTGCTGAATTGCTAAAAAATGTCCCCAACCTGCTGCTATCGATTTCCAATTGTGCGTGCTGTCAAGTTTGATCGGCGGATAGTTTAAATTAGGATCCCACTTATTTGCATAAAAAGCAAGGGATAAACCCCACAAAGTGCTATCACTTTTGATGGCGATGCCAAAATTGTAACCCGCTGAAACTGTAATCCAGTTTTGTTCCGATCCAATTTGAATCGGGGCGTTAAAAAAACCTTTTATGAGTGTTCCCATTTCGGCTTCATAATTTCGACCCCAACCCCATAATGAATTATCTTCTTTTAATGCGAGGGCATGGTGGACGCCCATTGAAACAAAATGCCAATCCTTTTCATAACCGATTTGAGTTGGCGTTGCTTGAAAATATTGGGATTGCCCGCTGCCCAATTGGCCGTTATTATTAAGCCCCCAACTCCACATCGTTCCATTATCTAGTATTCCAACAACGTTATTTCCATCGGAGTCTATTTTATTCCAAAATAGTGTGGAATCGGAATCAATTTTAACGGGATTTGGGCTATCTCCAACTTGCCAGGTGCCTAATTGTCCATTAGAATTGTCTCCCCACGTGCGTACCTCTTTATTTTGATTTAGGACAATCGTATGCATTGAACCACAATACACCTTATCCCAGCATTGAGCGTTTAGGGAGGTTGCAAACAACAGGAAAGCGAAAAAAAATTTGATTTTGAACATAAATGAAGATTTTATGGTGTGTATTAAGGTTTTTACATTTTTACAAACTTCCGTATAAGCCTTTGATCACCTAATTGCAATTGCAGAAAATACACACCCGGCCCCAAATCTGTAACATCAATAGAAACATCCGGCATCAAAACCTGGCAAGGCATGACTTCCGCGCCTTGTGCATTAATAATGTTGTATTTGATTGCACGGGTTTGATTATCAAATAATTGTAAGTATAAAGCATCCTTTGTAGGCGATGGAAATAATTGCACCGCTGGCGCTTTGGCGGATAAAACGTGCGCATCGGTATAGGGGCAGTTGACTTTGGTGGGCGTGCTCAAATCCAGGGTATTGCCTTGTCCGAGTTGTCCCTGCACGTTAAATCCCCATGTCCAAAGATCGCCCGATTGATCGATCGCCAGGAAGTGATTGCTCCCGGTGGCAATATCCTGCCAAGTGGTGTCTTGCCCGATTTGACCCGAATTGTTGAACCCCCAGGACCACAGGGCATGCGCATCATCGAGCGCCAATGAAATGTTGTTTCCAGCGCAAACCTTCTGCCACAACTTAATGGAATCGATCAAAACCGGCGTGGATGGATAGGGCGGCCATGTTGGATTCGACCCGATTGCGCCTTCACCCCAACTCCATAATTTCCCGGACTCGTCGATGGCCAACGCATGCCTATAGCCTGCATCTACCTGTTTCCATTTTTTATCTTTTCGGATGGGGATGGGCACATTTCTGTTCAGGTAGCTAGAATCCCCCAGTTGTCCGACCAGGTTGTTGCCCCAAGCCCACAAAGAGCTGTCCTTTTTGATGGCCAGACAGAAGTGATCGCCTGCAGAAATGGCTTTCCAGTCTTTGTCACTTCCGATTTGAATGGGGTGGTCCGAAGGAGTTTGTGTGCCATTGCCCAATTCGCCAAACGTATTACTGCCCCAGGCCCAAAGGCTTCCGTCGGTTTGAATCCCCAATACATGTTCGTTGCCGATGGAAACCTGGGTCCATTTGGCCAAATTGACCAGCGTAGGCACTTTTACGAAATCGGGTCCATCGGGCCCAATGCCTAATTGTCCACGGTTATTGGAACCCCA
>CAIVGO010000642.1 GCA_903905445.1 uncultured Bacteroidota bacterium | reverse complement strand
GGCCTTGATTTTTCTTTTAGCGTACTTGACTAATTTTATCATCGGATTTACTTTGTTTTTTACCATTATCCACTCGTTTAAAGTGTTTCAGTCGGAATACAACCATTTTTACCCCAATTCGGAGCGTATTCAATTGATACCGTTTGTGTTGAAACTGCTGCCACTTAGCCTAATTTCATTTTTGGGTGCAGGTTTATTGTTTGGCATGATTCATTTGGGCATTGCACCGCTTTCTTATCCGTTTGCGATTTTGCTGTCTATTTCATCGATTACGTTGCCGCATGTGTTTGTGATGGAGCGGTTTTATGCGAATGCACAAAACATTGAGCAGGTACCTGGCAACGCGTGATTTATGCGCCCTGGTGATTCGTTAAAAAGCATGGTTTTTCGCCAGTTTTAAAAAAGGGATGACTAATCAACTTTTACGCCTGAATCGGACCCTAAAACACGTTTTACATACCATTTGCTATTGGCATTTCCTTTAAATTCGTGTGCTTTGGATATTTTGGCACCCATATCATGCACGCTAAGTTTGAACGGTGTTGCACTATAAGGCAACTCAAAGTAAAACGTTCCACCATCAATTGCCATCGGTTTCAATTGCTTTCCAGCTGAATTATATACGGCCAGATCTTTCGATTTAATCCCGGAAAATTCCAGGGTAACAAGGATCGATTGACCCGTTTTTACGGTGTCTTTTACCACCACTTGGTCCATGAGACTCAAACTAATATCAAACTTTTTTTTGGATGGTACTTTAACAGGGGTGGGTTTAGCGTTATAAGTAACATTACGGATGGCATTATTTTCTGCTTGCAATATAGGTTTTTCCGGGAGATTGGGCATTGGTAGCGGCTTGGGCGCTTGTTTTACACGGTTGGGTTTTACTGCAACTGCTGGTATCGGCGATGCTGTTGGCGGTGGAGCCAATAATGTGTCTTTGGGCACGATTGATTTAATAATCGGTGTAGAAGTTGCCACACGTTTTGGGGCAGGATGCAACCATGGTTTCCAATCGAAATGCTGCACTAGCGCATACATTCCTGCGCTTAGTGAAATAAAAAAAAGCACAATGAGCGTCCTTCGAACCAAAGGCGATTGGGTTAAAAAATTAAACGCAATAAAATGATCCAGCTCCTTTTGAGAGGATAGCACAATTTGTGAATCTGTCCAGTGTAAATTGGTCATCATAAATTGTTCAGAAGCAACCACTTCTACTGCACGTTCCAGTACGATTTCCTTTTTCATCGATTCCCCGTCAATTTTTTGAACCGTGCTGATTTTGAGGTATAATTTTCGCGTTCCAGTAACAATAGGCTTTACAAAAAATATCCACTCTGAATAATCATCTAGTTCCAGGTATTGATCGGTTCTGTTCAACGTCCGAATTTCAAAATCTGTTCCGCCACTGCGATCAATCAGCGCCACTTCCATGATTTGTGAAACCTTAATATCTTCCAATTTTGCGTGATCCTGTGTACTTATATTTTCCCAAATACTTTCTGAATCGTAAGCAATTCGGATAATACACTTTGTTTCCAGGTTCAAGGGCATAGAGTTCGGAATAGCATACAACACTTTTCCTTGCTTTTTGGATTTTATGGTAGGCGGTAAGGTAGGCAGGTGTATTTGTTTTGAAATATATAACAAAGCACTACTTATATTGCTACATTCCCTCAAGTATTCCCGTTGGTCCATTAATCCTTTATGTTTTTCTATACTTGCGATAGAAAATCTGTTTTTTAAAATAAGTAAATCCTGGTAAGTATTTGGGTCTAATTTTTCTTTTGCATCAAGCAGCAAATCCAGGGCCTCCTCGGTTTTTCCTTCCCTTAAAAAGGTATCTACGCGATCCAAAATTTTAGAAAAATGATCCATTTCGTAATGTATGGCGGTTAAATTGATCGTATTATAAAAAACAAAGCACACAAATGTAAATAATATTTTATGCAAAATGTAATAAATACAACGGGGTTCCGAAACGCCTGTTCGAAACCCCGTTAATTACGGTAAGAGTAGTAAGGTCTTATCTCCGCACCACCTTAAACGCCAAATCGCGCCCAAAACCCTGCATAATCGCCAAATTGATCCACGAAAGCGCAAATTTTTCCAGCAATTCTACTTTGTCACCGCCGCCAAAGTCCCAGCAGGTGCTAAAACCGGCATCCAGGGCAAGTTGCTTGGCCACCGTTTTGGCTTCCACATCATCGCCTGCGCAAAACATATCGATGCCTTCGCCGTGGTACACCGGATTCGCCATATTTTCAAAACCCGTTGAATTAAAACACTTTACCACGTGCTGGGCCTTGGTTTCCGCTTTTATAAAATGGTAGGCCGTGGGGTAGGGCTCTGGCCGAACCCGAACGGCATTGGTGGTATCAATCATGATTTTATCGGCTGCGGCGTTCAACAAATCCTTTAGTTCAAGCACCGCATCGGGTGGGGTAGCGATCACGATTACATCAGCCTGCACCACCGCACTTTCCATGCTTTCGAACGGGATTTCGGGTAAAGCGGCCTGCGCTTTTTGCGATTTTTCGGATGCCGGATTGCGCACCCCAATGGTGACCACATGTTCTGCTGCTTTCCAGCGTGTTGCCAAAGCGGTGGCGACGTTTCCTGCGCCTAATATGGTGATTTTCATTTGTTTTATTTAATTTTTACGATTAGGTAAGTTGTAACGGTAAGCCAATCCAAATGTAAGAATTTTATCATCTTCCAGCACTTTTTGAACAACCACATTTTCATGGGTATAGGTGTATAAAGCATTGAAAGATAAACCTTTCCAGACCTGAAAATCTACGCCAACATCGGCCTGGGTGCGGTAGTTTTTGGAATTATTGAAACCTGGTTGCCAAAATGCATCGTAATACAAACGCATGCGTCGATGCCAAAGATAATGCCACCCGCCCAAGTAACAAGTGCCGCGCCACAGTTGTATTTTATTCGAACCGTTGTATTGAGTTTCGTTAAATTGGCTTCCATTAAAACGGTTGTACTCATAGACGGTACTCGCCGAAACTTTCAGTACATGGTTGGCTTTTCGAATTACCTGCCAACTTAACCCCAGGCCTGCAAAATACCGCAAATCGATCCGCCGCCGAAAATTGGACGAAACATAAGCAATGCCAAAGGGATATACCGGCATGCTGGGTTTGTAATACAGGTAATTCCGGCTAAACAGATCATTATCAGCCTTTTTACCATAAAAAGCCTGGTACATACTGCTGTTTTGCGATTTGAACACCCAGTTTTTCAGCGGCGATACCGAAAAGTCTAATCGATTGCGCAGGGTAAGCAAGGATACATTGCCAGTTTGATAGTTGCCATTCACGTTGATGCGTAACTGCAATTTCAAGGTATCGCTTTCGTTCAATTGGGCGTGTACCTGCACCGACCAAAGCAAACAAAGTACCCAAATGATAGGTTGCTTTAACATATTTTTATGGAAGTGGTTTTTTAAGGGATTTTAGTCAGAATATCCAGAAACACTTGCGGTTGTACCACAAAAGGCAAGTGGGACGTATTCATTTCGTACACTTTTTTAATGCCGCCATGGGCTTTAATCATGATTTGTTGCAACGAATAAGGCACGGCCTGGTCCTGGGTCGTTGAAATATAGTATTTTGGAATCTTCCCATAGTTTTGCGCGGTGAGTATTACTTTTTCACCCAAAGGTTTTGTGGGCTCCGCTTTGTGGTATTTTACCAAAATTTCCTGCATAAAAGGCGGACAATCGGCACAAACACCGGGTACAATTTGGTCTTTTTGAATACTTGCCTCAGAGTAATCGGCATTATAGGCCAGGTGATCGGCAACCACGCTCGGCTTGTCTTTTTTACCCAAACTCAATAAATCATCGCCGTTTTTCGGTAAAAACGCAGAAACATACACTAGTTTTTGAATTTTGGCGGGTATTTTTTCGGCTACCTGCGAAACTACCATGCCCGCCATGCTGTGGCCAACCAATATTACTTTGCCTTTTTGCGCCTGCACGGCCTGCACCACTGTTTGTACATAATCCGAAAGATGGACCTTGCTGGCAGCCGTCAAGTCAATGCCATGTGCCGGCAAATTCACCACAACTACATTGGCGTGCAGGGCAAGTTGGTTGCGTACAAACCCCCAGGCGCTTTCATCGGCCCAAGCGCCGTGTACAAGCACGTAAGTAGGGTAGCGCGCCCGGTCTTTTTCAAGGGCTTTCACCACCAATTCGGCTGCTGCAGCCCCACTGTTTTGCTGTTGTCCGGTAATCAAATTGCCGTCTTTTACCGCATAAGCCGAAAAAGGAGTGCCCACTTCAAATCGACTATTGGGCATTTTACGGGCTTCATCCTCAATGCGAAAGGGTTGAATTTTTTTACCTACAAAATTGTCGGCATATTGCTCTTCGCTGGCGGCAAATCCCGTCCAGCGTTTGCCTTCCACCAAAAATTTACCATTGGGCAGTTTGGTTTTTAATAAAATACAAGTGCCGTGGCAAATCGCGGCTGTGGGTTTGCCTGTCAAATAAAAATTGGTAAAAAACTGGTGTAAATCCTTGTTGTCGATAAATGTGTACATCGGGCCTTGTCCGCCACAAACGAAAACGGCTTTGTAGTCTTCGGGTTTTACCTCCGATAGTTTCAAGGTGTTTTTGGTCAATGCTACTTTGGCCGGATCTTTTTTAAACCCGAGTGAAATATAGTCAAAAGCGGCATATTGACTGGCATCTTCGGGGTCGCTAAAACCGTCAAACTTGATTTCGCCGCCATCCGGACTGGCAATTTCGACGGTGTATCCTGCCTCTGAAAACACCCAATAAGGATGGGCCAATTCGGCATACCAAACGCCAATGGGCCAGCCTGTTTGGGCGCTCACGGAAGGGTTGGAAGCAATCATGAGTATTTTACCCATATTGCCGGCATTGTGCTGGCCAAAAGCAGAAAGGGAAATTAAAAGAAAAAGGACAATTATAATCGGAAATGTACGCATGGTTAATGTTCAATTTTGTGTGTAAAAGAGATATTACATCCGATGCTGGTGCATCATCGCCCTGTTCCACCTGAAAATGGTAAAAAGGACGCCACAAAATTGAAGGCTTCACGTATCTTTGCCAATATACTTACCCTTTCGTCTGATACACACTTTTTGGAAAGTAAGCCAAACCATGCCCGATTTTATCCATAATAATAAGGTGTACTATAACCCGGTGGAGTTTGCGCTCGATCGAATCGGCGGCACCTGGAAAATGCCGATCCTTTGGCGCCTAAAGGACAAAACCATGCGGTATGGCGCTTTAAAAAAGTCGATCAATCACATTACAGATAAAATGCTTACTTCCCAATTGCGCGAATTGGAAGCAGATGGCCTGATCAGTCGGCAAGTGTACGCAGTAGTACCGCCCAAGGTTGAATATACGATTACACCCCTTGGAGCGCTTACCATCCCTGTGTTAGAATCTATCCGGAAATTGGGGATGGATTTGATGAAAGAGGCAGGAATTGAACATGGGTCCTAATTCCTGCTCCTCATTTAGGCTTTCACCCGCACCAAATATTTATTCTTTTTCCCGTTTTCTACCATAATATACTGCTCCTTCAACAAATGCTCGGCGCTAACTTTGAAATCCAGGCTGCTGATTTTTTCCTTGTTTATGGAAATTGCATTGTTCTGGATGGCTTTTTTGGCCTCGCTGCGGCTGGCAAGTATTCCTGTGTGCTCTGAAAGGAAATCCAATAAGTCTACCTGGTTTTGAACCAAACTGGCGGGTACTTCTGGCGAAGGAATTTCTTCGGCTACCTGTGCAAGCGACCGTAAATCGAGGCTACGGCAGGTATCCGGTCCGGCTTTGGGATCAAACAATAATTGAGAAACCGCCAAAACCGACTGGTATTCCGCTTCCCCATG
>CAIVGO010000641.1 GCA_903905445.1 uncultured Bacteroidota bacterium | reverse complement strand
GTACGTACCAGCCTGGTTTACCTGTGGATTTAAGGTGTTGGTGCAACATACAAAATTGCCGCCACTGGTGGTCCATTGGTAACTGATTCCTGCTCCGGTTGCCGTCCCGTTTCCATTCAAGGTAATGGTAGGTGTGGTGCAACCAATATTGGCGGGTGTATTGATGTTTACATTGGGGGGCGTATTATTTTGAACGACATTCACAGAAACGGCCCTGGTGCATCCATTGTCGGTATTGGTAACCGTTAAAACATACAAACCACCTGTATTGATTTGCGGCTCAAGGGTTGTTTCGCAACAAACGAAACCCGGTCCGCTCCAGGCATAGGTAAAATTAGATCCCTGGGAAGATCCTGTTGCATTGAGCGTCAGTTCGGGGTTGGCACAGGTGACTTGTGCCGGAGGGGCAATCACCGCCGTAGGTAAAGTCGTGTTGGCTGCGATGGTCACAGATGCCGTTATGGTACAGTTGTTATCGTCGGTCACGGTCACAGTGTAGTTTCCTCCAGCCGTGAAAACAGGATCTTCCTGGGTAGAACTATTACTCCAAAGAAAATCGTAAGAAGGGGTGCCGCCACCCACTTCCAGGTCTGCATTGCCTTGCGGATTATTACAATCAATGTTAAGGCTTCCTACGATGTTGGCGGTCAATTCTGGCGGCGCGGTAAGGGTAATTTCATTGGTTGTGGTACAACCGTTGCCATTTGTGACCGTAACCGAATAGGTATTGGGTCCGAGGTTGCTTAGATTTGGTGTGGTCGCGTTATTGCTCCATAAATAAGTAAATGGAGCGCTCCCTCCGCTGGCCGTAGAGGTAATGGTACCATTATTAATGCCAAAACAGGGCGGATTGGTGGGCGTTTGGGTGAGGGTAATCGTAATATCAGCCAAGGTGACGCTTCCGGTTACCGTTCCGGTGCACCCGTTGCCAGATTCCACACTAACCAGGTTATACACGCCGGGTTCGGTGGCAACAATAACCGCCGGGGTGGTATTGAACGTTTCGGTAACCTGAGTTCCGCCAGCATTGTAAGTAACCTCCCAGGGGCCAATGCCCGTGAGGGTAAGGTTCAGGTTGACGGGCGTGCTACTTCCTGCACAAAAGAAACCTGATCCAGTCAAATTGGCCGTTGGCTGCGGTACCAAACTGACCACGGCGCTGACTGTTTGGGAAGTGCCGCATTTATCCGTAACTCTTACCGTATAGGTATTGGTGCCCGGGGTGGTGATATTAATCGAGCTAGTTGTTGCACCGGTATTCCACAAATAAGTGTAAGGTGGTACGCCGCCTGTTATCGTTGGGGAAAGGCTTGTATTAGAGCCGCCGCAAAGGGTAACATCATCCATCGTTACCTCCAGTTCCAAATTGTCTTTAATGGTAAAGATCAACGGTTGTTGGTTACAAGTACACGGATTGGAAAGGGTGATTTCGATGGTTTCATCGCCTTCAACAATCAAATCTCCAAAAGCAGTAACAGGAATTAGAATTTCAGACTGCCCCGCTGGAATGATCACAGGGCTCGTAATAGTCGCATAATCATCGCCAGCTGTTGCGGTACCAGCGATGGTGAAGTTTACCTCAAAGGGCAAGGAAAGGTCATTGTTGCCTCGAACAAATCGAATGAACCCGCCAGGAAGGCAATCCTCATATACAAAAGTTTGTCCTGCCGGATAAACCGCATTGATTTGGGCAATCCCCCCGGCGTCAAAGGAGTTCGCTTTTAAAAATACGGCCGAGGCGTAAGCAGCATCCCCAATATCTGCAATTGCCAGTTTGATATGGTAGGTACCGCAGGCTTGCAATCCAGTGGTAGCCGTTAGCACCGTTGTCCAGCCATCCAATTGACATTCTGCCAGGTTAAAAGCGCCTAAGTTGTTACAAGCGGCATTGTTGTTGTTGTTATTGACGTAAAATCCAGTATTGGTGTTATGATTTACATTATTAATGGTTACGGGTGTGCTCGTGCTCGGAATGAGTGCGATGTTTTGCGTGCCCGCGATGCCCGGCCCACTGATAAAAAAACCAAAAACGTCATTAAAACCACTGCCTACAAATTCGCAGTACTCCTCCGAACCAAATACAAACTGAAACTCAACTTTATTTGTAGTGGGCGTAAAGTCAAACTCAATTTTAGATACATCCCATTGGTTGCCCGTACTTAAAGTTGCCAAATCTGTATCATCGGCCGAATTATTGTTAAAACCACCACCCGCATTGCCGGCATTGTTGGGCCCATGCACGGTATTTACATTGCCCGTACACAATACCACCCCGTTAGCGATTCCGATGCTGGTAGCGCCATTGGTAAAAGTGCCCCGCGAACTGGCACTGCCCGCGGAGGTAATATTGGTCACCTGAAAACAGTTGCCCCCAATCAAGGTGTTGGTTACCAGGGAGCTGGCCGACACACTGCCGGTTGTATTGATGTTGGCCATTTCAACACCATTTAAAAAATGCTCCTTCCAGGTCTCATCCTCCGGACAATCAATACAAATAATTGTCAAAACGAAATGCTGATTATCCGCCTGCTTTCCTGCTACTAATTTTGAAACCAATTTTACGCAAGCAGCATCTGCCTTGAATTTTGCGGCATTGGTGCGACCAAGAGTTGGCTCAAATCCATTAAGCCCATTGGGCACCTTACCCGGAAAAATCTGAAATTGATCGGTTTGTTGCGCTAAAACCGGATTGACAAACACGGTATAGCTAAAGCCAGGCGTCAAACCACAAAGTTCAATACCGAGCTGACCGTTGTTTAAAATCAGTTCTTTCCGCATTTTAGTACCCTGTAATTCAACAGGAACTGATTGCTGGGCATGAAGCAATTGTTCAGTAAATAAGCAAAAAACCAAAAGTGTAAACCAAAGACGCATAGTAAGAAAGTTAGACGTTCGACAATAGTCGGTTGATTGGAAAGAGCATGTTGGATGATACAAAGACTAAGCAATACGCTGCCTGGTAAAATGCTTAACAACATATTTGCGGCGTTCAGGCAAATAGTATTTCTCAATCCCGAGTGCGAAATTATGAAATATTCGGCGTTTCAAACAAATAGCAATTTACGTTGCCATCAGAACTGGTTCGCTTGTCAAAATCTTTAGGCAAGGATCTCCGAAATTTTATCAAAGAACCCGATTCCCACAACTACCTTTGTGGTTTTCGCATTAGCACCCTACGCTGCGATCCAACGTCTCCAATTATTTATATTTTCCCATGGCCCGAACGAAAAAAGACGGTTCCGCTTCCGATTCAACGCCCACCACCACGCCGCTGATGACGCAATATCATCAGGTAAAAGCAAAATATCCCGAAGCACTCTTGCTGTTCCGGGTGGGCGATTTTTATGAAACCTTCGGCGAAGATGCCATCAAAGCCGCGCGCGCACTGGGTATTACCCTCACGAGCCGGAACAACGGAGGTTTAGATGTCGAATTGGCCGGTTTCCCTTACCATTCCATGGATTTATATTTGCCCAGGCTGGTAAGAGCCGGATATCGGGTAGCCATTTGTGAGCAAATGGAAAAACCAACGCCCGGAAAAGTAGTGCGCCGCGCTGTGACAGAAGTGGTTACGCCTGGGGTGACGACCGATGATGCCCTGTTGGAATTCAACCAGAATAACTTCCTGGCCACCCTGGCCTATGGCAAAAATGATCAATTTGGCGTAGCCTTTCTGGACATCAGTACCGGCGAGTTTTTTGTAAGCGAGGGCGATTTGGCGGCGGTAGACAAACTTTTACAGAGTTTCCGGCCTTCCGAATTGATTTTACCCAAAAGCCGTTTGAAGGAGTTTCAAGCCAGTTTTGGAGATAAATTTTACACTTTTACCCTGGAAGACTGGATTTTTACCCGCGATTTTGGTCGGGAAAAACTACTCAACCATTTCCATACGGCCAGTTTAAAGGGTTTCGGGATTGAGGAACTGGACCTCGCCCAAACGGCAGCAGGGGCCGCTTTGCATTATTTGGGCACCACCGAAAATACCCGATTGGGACATATTCTTGGACTGAGCAGACTGCAAACGGATCAATATGTTTGGCTCGATCGGTTCACCATCCGCAACCTCGAACTGGTGTACAGCAACCACGAACAAGGGGTTTCACTGCTCCATGTACTGGACAAAACCATCAGCCCCATGGGCGCACGCTTGCTTAAAAAATGGGTATTGCTGCCACTCACCCAGCAAGTACAAATTGAAGAGCGCCATGATATTGTTGCCTATTTTATGGAGCAGCAAACGATCCGACAAGAAACGGAACCCCTAGTGCGGCAAGTAGGTGATCTCGAACGGCTGATGTCTAAAACTTCGGTGGGTAAAATTAATCCGCGCGAAATCATGCAGTTGCGACGGGCCCTGCAAGCCATTGAACAGCTCAAATCGCTGCTCCAGGCCGCCGACAATACCTTCCTGCAACGCTTGGGAGAAGCCATCAACCCCTGCTCCGGCTTGCGCAAACGCATTGAATCGGTGATTGCCGCCGAACCACCCACCGATGTGCGCAAAGGCGGTGCCATTGCCGATGGCGCACACCCCGAAATTGACGAACTGCGCAATATTGTGCGCAATAGCCGCGATTTACTGCTCGAAATTCAACAAAGGGAATCTGAGCGCACGGGTATTCCAAGCCTCAAAATTGGCTTTAATAATGTGTTTGGTTACTTCCTGGAGGTAACCGCCAAATGGAAAGATCAGGTGCCGTCCGACTGGATTCGCAAACAAACCATTGCCAACGGCGAACGTTTTATTACCGACGAATTGAAAACCCTGGAAGGTAAAATCCTGGGGGCAGAAGAAAAAATCCTGGCCCTGGAAGAACGCCTGTTTGCCGAATTGGTGACCGAAACGGGGGCGTTTATCCAACCCATTCAATACGACGCGCAAATCATCGCACAACTGGATTGCCTCTTGTCTTTTGCCAAAATAGCGCTCCAGCAAGGCTATGTCCGCCCCGAAATAGATGATTCTACGGTGATTGACCTGCAAGGCGCACGCCATCCGGTCATTGAAACCCAATTGCCCGTGGGCGAGCAATACATCCCCAACGATGTGTACCTCGATAACGATGAAGTGCAAATTATCCTGATCACCGGCCCGAATATGGCTGGTAAATCGGCCTTGCTGCGCCAAACTGCCTTAATTACCCTGATGGCGCAAATGGGCAGTTTTGTACCCGCCGACCGCGCCCGTATTGGCCTGGTTGACAAAGTGTTTACCCGCGTGGGCGCCAGCGATAACATCAGTGGGGGCGAAAGTACTTTTATGGTAGAAATGAATGAAACCGCGCTGATTATGAATAACATCAGCAATCGCTCACTCATTTTACTCGATGAAATTGGACGGGGAACCAGCACCTACGACGGCATTAGTATTGCCTGGAGTATTGTGGAGTTTTTGCATGATAACGGGAAAGCAAGGCCCAAAACGCTGTTTGCTACCCACTACCACGAACTCAATGAACTGGCCGAAAAACTGCCCCGCATTCACAATTTCCATGTGAGCACCAAAGAAATTGGCCAAAAAGTAGTGTTTTTGCGCAAATTAACCCCCGGTGGGTCCAACCACTCTTTTGGTATCCATGTGGCGCGGATGGCAGGCATGCCCCAATTGCTGGTAGAACGGGCGCAGGAAATTTTGAAAGAACTCGAAGAAAAACACATCGATGCCCCGGCCAATCCGATCCATGCCGATGCACAAAAAAATCAGGCGTCTGCACCGCAAACGCCTGATTTGAAAAAGAAGGTCAAAAACATCGCATCGCCCCTGCAATTGCATATTTTTGATGTGGATGAATTCACCCTGCGCATCAAAGAAGAACTGCTTGGGCTCGATTTGAATACCATGACCCCCATGGATGCACTTTGGAAACTCAACGAACTGAAAAGAATCGCCGAGAAAAAGTAACGGGTTATTGAATGATCATTTCAAACGGCATCCGCATCTGCAATCCACTGCTTTTTCGGATATCGCTCAAAGACTTGTAAATCGGGTACAAATCGTCGAGTTCTGAGCGAATTGCACTGGTTTTTACATAATCTTCGCGGTCTTTCTTATTGGAAATTTTATCAATAAACTGCTCGATGGCTGTTTGGCTGCGCGGGAAATCAGTTGTACGATACTTTTCCAGGTGCGCCAGGGAAGCCGCCGATTTTACGGCGCGATCCAATCCACCCAAGGCATCTACCAGCCCGAGTTCTTTCGCCTTGGTGCCTGCCCATACCCGGCCTTGTGCGATTTCATTCACCTGGTCGCGGGTCATTTTCCGGCCCGTGCCTACCTTGAACAAGAAATCTTCATACGTTTCATCAATACGCGCTTGAATTATTTTTTGCTCTTCGGGTGATAAATCGAAAAACGGCGTACCAAAAGCAGAGAACCGGCCCGTCCGAACAGTATCATAGGTAATGCCCAACTTGTTTTTCATGGTATTTTGCAAAATCGGCATCATGCCAAATACCCCAATAGAGCCGGTGATGGTGTTGGGTTCGGCAAAAATACTATCTGCCTGACAACCAATGTAATAGCCGCCTGATGCCGCCACATCGCCCATGCTCACCACAACGGGTTTGCCCGCTTGCTTGCACAACATGACTTCCCGGAAAATATTTTCGCTGGCTAATACACTGCCGCCCGGTGAGTTGATGCGCAACACGACAGCCCGTACATGTTCGTCTTTTCTAATTTTACGCAAAATTTTGACAAATTCGCCATCCGTAATTTCCCCGGCTTTGCGCGATTCGCCATCCGTAATGGTACCCTCTGCATACACCACCGCGATTTTGTCTTTGGTGCTCAAGTCTAGTTTTTTCACCCGACTGTCAAAATAATCCTCCAGAGATACCCGGTTGATTTTATCAGTTTCTTTCAAGCCGATATTTTTACGCAGCAAGGTGTACACCGCATCTTCATGGGCAATGCGGTCGATCAAATGTGCTTTCAAGGCACCTTCGGC